>NZ_JAHRFC010000139.1:0-8995 GCF_020883015.1 Microcoleus sp. CAWBG640 | reverse complement strand
CTAAGGCTCTAGGCTCTTCCACCACTCCTGGTTTCTTCGTATTTACGAATGCAGCTAACGAGACTGTGTTGGTGTTTGACTCCAACGGTACTGCACCTGGTGGTTCTACCACAGTGGCTAACTTTGGTACTGCTGCTGTGAGTTTGGGCACCTCGGACTTTGTGTTTACAGGCTCCCTAGGTTCTGCTCCGGCTGGTAATACTACTGTTTCTGCTTCTGGTAGTGTGGTTGACTTGACTGCTGCTGGGAATACTTTCCCGGTTGCTATTAACAACTTCGGTTCCGGCGCAGGCGGTTACAACTTTACCACCCCTGTATTGTTTACAGGCAATAGTGCTGTTAATAACGTCACCGGTACGGACTTTGCTGACATTTTGAACGGCGGTTCTGGTGCTGATATTTTCAATGGTGGTTTGGGTAACGACAGTCTCTCCGGGGATGACGGTAACGACAGTCTCTTCGGTGGCCCTGGTAACGATACCATCAATGGTGGTGCCGGAAATGACACTTTAATCGGCGGTTTGGGAACTAATGTTCTCAACGGCGGTGCTGGTTTGGATGTGTTTGTGTTCACTGGAACTTCTGTTGGTGGCGGGGATTTAATTACCAATTACAGCACTGCTGATGATGTAATTAACCTCGACAAAACTGGTTTTGCTGCCTTTACGACTGGTTCTGGGCCTTTGGGTTCGAGTTTCTACGCTTATAGCAGCACAGTTGCTACTGTAAGTGGGATCGAGTCAACTTTGACTGGCCCGTCGATTATTGCTCTCTACGATGGTGCAGTTACTAAACTGTATTACGATAGCAACGGTTCTACGGTTGGTGGCAACAGTTTGTTTGCAACTGTTGATGTCAATTTGGGAGCTTCGGGCAACTCTGAGTTGTTCTTGTTCTAACCCATTGCTCTAGTATTCCCGTTCTTAAACTGAATGGGAATACTAGACGACTGATTTTAGGTGGCTTGATGCCACCTAAAATTTCAAATATTTTTTTAAGTAGAAGGAAGAATTCACCCCCCCCTACCCCCCCCAAGGGGGGAAATTCAGGAAGAAGATCGATGTGAAGAATAGCAAGCCAGTAAGCTTTTGAGCGATTTGGATCTTGCATTTAATTAGGTGGACTTACTTATTATTTGACCGATCGCTGGAAATAGATCGCGCTTTTGAAACTATTTTAAATTTTAGATTTATGTCAGGGGAAACTTAACCGAATACAGCAATGCTGGTACACTAGCAGCTTCTGCGGGTTTAATTCCCTCATCGCAAATTGATAGCTGTTGGTGCCAATGACAAGGGGTTAAAATTGGGTTATGGTGGTGAGCAAGCCTTCCCTACAAGGATCATTGGCATGAAAAAGTTTTTCGTTCTGTGCTTATTTTTTATCGGACTCGGCTGGGCAATTTCTAGTTTCCCAGGATTGGCGACTCAAGGGACCTATGATTCTATTTTGCTGGATTTCCGCGAAGATGTTGGTGCTGTTGAGATTGTCAAACAAGTAGAGGCGATCGCCAACAAGTACCACGTCAATCCCCAGCTCAATAGCGAGTTTTCCCAACAGGATAATGTGTATGTTGTCAAGGGCGATCGCAGTTTGTTAAATGCCCTGAAAAAATCAAATTTGGCTAAAGATACCGAATACATTGAACCAAACTACGTTTACAGCGCTTTCGAGATTCCCAACGACCCCATGTATAACAAACAGTGGAATCTCCGCAGCATCAATGTAGAATCTGCCTGGAACGAAACCAAAGGCAGTGGCACAACAGTAGCGATAATTGATACGGGAATCTCCCCAGTTGCGGACTTAAAAGAAACCAAATTTGTACCGGGCTACGACTTTGTAAACGATCGCGCCGAAGCCTTCGATGACAACGGCCATGGTACTCACGTCGCCGGTACAGTCGCCCAATCAACTAACAACAATTACGGTGTTGCTGGCATTGCTTACGAAGCAGCCTTAATGCCACTCAAAGTCTTGGGTGGTAGTGGTGGCGGTACCGTTGCTGACATCGCCGAAGCCATCAAATTTGCGGCGGATAATGGGGCTGATGTGATTAACATGAGTCTCGGTGGTGGTGGCGAAAGTCAGTTAATGGCAGAGGCGATCGACTACGCCCACAGTAAAGGCGTTGTCGTCATCGCAGCCGCCGGCAATTCGGGCGATAGTTCCGCCTCTTATCCAGCCCGCTATCCCCACGTCATCGGCGTTTCTGCCCTCGGCCCGGACGACGAAAAAGCTTCTTACTCCAATTTCGGCGCGGGAGTTGACATTTCAGCCCCCGGTGGTTCTGAAACTGGGAAAATTCTCCAAAGTACGATCGACCCAGAAACTGGTGCAGAAATTTTTGAAGGCTACCAAGGTACAAGCATGGCATCTCCCCACGTTGCCGCCGTTGCAGCCCTGATCAAAGCCTCCGGTATCCAAGAACCAGACCAAATTCGCAGCGTACTTTTACAATCGGCGCGAGTTGTGGGCGAAGACCCCCTCAACCATTTTGGTGCCGGAAACCTCGACGCCGCCGCGGCTGTTCAGCTAGCCCGCAGAGGCCAAATCAACTTCCGCGATTTCTTCCGCTGGTTGCATGACAATGGCTATCTCAGTCCCCATTTCTGGATCGATGGCGGTGCTGTGGCGCTGTTACCTAAGATTGCAATGGTACTCGGTTCCTATCTGCTGGCTTTCTTGTTGCGGAACTATTTCCCCTTCCAGTGGACTTGGGGTTTTTCGGGCGGTTTGATGGCTGGTAGTTCTGGGTTCTTTTTCCTCAGAAATTTGTTTGTATTTGACCTGCCGCAATGGCCGCTGCGGGTGATGGGCAGTTCTATTCCCGAACTTGGTGGCGCAATTAATGGCAGCAGTATGCTAAATCCGATGTTTGCTAGTGTGTTGATTCCGGGGATTTTAATTGTGTTGCTGTTGGGACATCCACAGTGGAAATGGATTGCGATCGCCACATCGATCGGCTTTGCTAGCAGTTTAGCAGTCAATGCTTTTGTGTCTCCCAGTGTTTGGGGATTGGGAACAGGTTTAGTAGCACAAACATTTTTAATTGTCAATGCTTTTCTATGTTTCGGGCTAGCACGTTTAGCAATTAAAACAGAGGTTCAGTCAGCATGAGTATTACAGTCAAGGGTGTAATTGAACGCCAAGGCTTCGGACCAGGTACTTGGGCCTTGGTGGGCGAAGATGGGGAAACTTATGAACTTAAGGATGCTTCTTCTGAACTGAAAAAAGAGGGTTTGAAAGTCCGTGTCAAAGGTTTGGTGCGTAAGGACATTATGACTTTTGCGATGATCGGGCCTGTGCTTGAGGTGCAGTCTTTTGAAGTGCTTTAGGCTAAACGATTCCTTCGATGGCAAACAGTCGTAGACGCAAAAAACCCACTTTCTTTGAAAAATCGTCTTGGCTGTCCTAGACAAAAAAACCCCGGCCAAATTTGGCTGGGGTTATTAATCAGGGTGCATCTACTGATCAAGTTTCCGGTAGGTTCTGACATCTTTCAGGATGAATTTGATTTTTTTACGGCAGAAGGACGCGGATGTTTGGCGCTGGGGCTTTAGTAGACAAAAAAAACCGGCCAAATTTGGTCGGGAGTTAATTAATCAGGGTGCATCTACTAATATAGTCTCCGGTATGTTCAGACCTCTTTCAGGATGAATTTGATTTTTTTACAGCAGAAGGACGCAGATGTTTGGCGCTGGGGCTTTAGTAGACAAAAAAAACCCGGCCAAATTTGGTCGGGAGTTAATTAATCAGGGTGCATCTACTTATCAAGTTTCCGGTAGGTTCAGACCTCTTTCAGGATGAATTTGATTTTTTTTACCGCAGAAGGACGCGGAGGTTTGGCGCTGGGGCTTTAGTAGACAAAAAAAACCCGGCCAAATTTGGTCGGGAGTTAATTAATCAGGGTGCATCTACTAATATAGTCTCCGGTAGGTTCAGACCTCTTTCAGGATGAATTTGATTATTTCACCGCAGAAGGACGCGGAGGTTTGGCGCTATGGCTTTAGTAGACAAAAAAAACCCGGCCAAATTTGGTCGGGAGTTAATTAATCAGGGTGCATCTACTAATATAGTCTCCGGTATGTTCAGACCTCTTTCAGGATGAATTTGATTTTTTTTACCGCAGAAGGACGCGGAGGTTTGGCGCTGGGGTTGTACTAGACAAAAAAAAACCCGGTCAAATTTGGTCGGGAGTTATATCGTTTCCGGTTGTATGGGAATGATTAAACCACAGAGAACACAGAGGACACAGAGAAAGAGAAGAGAGAAATAATAATTCCGATGTCAACGGATTTGATATTAGTAGACAAAAAAAACCCCGGCCAAATTTGGCTGGGGTTATTAATCAGGGTGCATCTTTATTTACTTTTCATGGGCTGGAGGGATGTTCAGGATGAATTTGATTTTTTGACCGCAGAGGGACGGATATGTTTGGCGCTGTGGCTGTCATCGACAAAAAAAACCCGGCCAAATTTGGTCGGGAGTTATCAATCAATCAGGGTGCATCTACCTATCTACTTTCCTGGGGATGCTATTTAGATCCGGAAAGTTTCCTCTCAAACATCCAAACTATTTTCGATGAACTAAGGTTGCAGTGGCTTGGTCTGTGGGAACTAGCAAAATTTCGCTAATATTAACGTGGGGCGATCGCGTCGCACAAAAATACACGACATCGCCTACATCATCACCAGTAAGCGGTGTTAATCCTTGATAGACATTTTTGGCTTTTTCTGCGTCGCCGTGAAACCTGACATTGCTAAATTCTGTTTCCACTAAACCTGGTTCTATCTGTGTGACTCGGACTGGTGTTCCTAATAGGTCTTGTTTTAACCCTTCGGAAATTGCTTTTACCGCCGCTTTGGTAGCACAATAAACATTGCCTTTTGGGTAGGTTTCGCGACCTGCAATGGAACCAATATTGATTACGTGACCGCGACTTCGATTTACCATTCCGGGTACGATGTAGCGAGTCATGTAAAGCAAGCCTTTTACATTGGTATCAATCATTTCTTCCCAGTCTTGAAAGTTCCCTTCGTGCAGTTTGTCTAAGCCTCTACTTAACCCGGCATTGTTAATCAGAATATCGATCGCTTTCCAAGCTTCGGGAAGTGTATTTACAGCGGATTCGACTTTTGGGCGATCGCGCACGTCTAACTCTAGCAAATAAATTTGGTTGGCCGATGCTATTAATCCGGTTTCTACCAGTTCCTTTGCCAGTCGATCGAGCTTGTCGATGCGCCGCGCTGCTAAAATTAGTTTAGCGCCACCCCTAGCAAATATCTTGGCACAGGCTGCTCCTATACCGCTACTGGCACCGGTAATTAAAACAATTTGATTTTGGATAGAAATCATTTTTGTTATTAGTTATTAGTTATTAGTTATTAGTTATTAGTTATTGGTCATGAATGATTAGTTATTAGTTGTGGGTTTTTGCCAATAACCTGTTACCAATAACCAATAACATCTTTACTTGACAACTCGCAAGCGCACAGTGACTGTGGTTATACCACCTTGTCGCATCAATACTGCTGAAACGAAGCGATTTTCCGGTGTGGCTGGAGCTTTACCTACTTTAAAAATTCCCCCGGAATTCAACAACTCTAAATCGACTTGTGGGGGCTTGATGGATGTTTGCTCGCCGACTGGTGCTTCCACCACAGTTCCTATTAAAATGTCATCCCCGATCGGCTCTCGAACAATTGCATCAAAATGGTAGTCTTCACCCACCTTAACTTGCTCTGGCAAGTTCACTTGAATCGTGGGAGGATTTTTGCCCGAACTAAGCTGAGTTTGTTCTGCTAAAATTTCTTGTTTGACTATTTTTTGACCTTCAAAGCGCTGCTGAGAACGAATAGTAGCTTTGAGAGTTAAGTCTCTGCCGTCTTTTTTCTGAGTGCCGGCGATTGTAGTCACGGTTTCAGCTACAATCGCGCTGCCTTCGGCTTTCCAAGATTTGAGCTCTGTGCGGTAATTTAAACTGGGATAGCGCTGCCAAAGTTGAGTTAATGCTGTTTCCATATTCTGACTGTTCAATCCGTCAGAATGAGTGAAGTTTTGACCATAAAATGCCATGACTGCTTTGACATCGCGACGATTTGCCGCTGCGTCAATTTCCGTTAGCAGTTTTGTCAATTCAGCCGGTGCCGCTGTAGGGGTTTGAGCTTGTACTCTGGGATTCGCCTCCCGCACTCCTTGGGCTCTGGCCTGGGCCGGATGCAGTATGCTACTACTGAGAACTGTCAAACAGATCAACAAAGGGGCGATCGAGCTTTCGACTACGCTCAGGGGAGCCGACAAGCGGATGTACGGGCGATCGGCTTTTTTGTGCCGATCGCTGGTCCAATACTGAGATACACTTGGCACTAAATTCAAAAAATTACGCATTAGATGATAATTTGGTTATTTGTCAGGGGTCGTGCAGCGGACAATGGTTCGCCTGCAACGAAGACTGACAACTGAGCGGAACACGGCACTATCTAATTTTAGATGGCTGATGGGAAATTGGCTGAAACTGCCGGAAAAATCAGCATAATAATCTAAAACGTTAAACCCAAAATCGATCGAGCTGTGGAACTTGTAACAGAGACAAATACCTTGACAAAATCCCCTATCCGGTTGTTGATTGCAGCTAGTGGCACAGGAGGACATTTATTTCCGGCGATCGCCACCGCTGAACAGTTGCATGACTGTCACATCGAATGGCTGGGAGTTCCCGACCGCATGGAGACTCAGTTAGTCTCCTCCCTTTACCCCCTCCACACCATCGCCGTTGAAGGCTTTCAGCAGCGATTTGGACTCGGTACAGTGCGAATTTTAGGTGGTCTCCCTAGCTCGATTCTGCAAGTGCGCCGATTGCTCAAACAGGGAAAGTTTCACGGAGTATTTACTACCGGAGGTTACATCGCAGCACCGGCAATTTTGGCCGCTCGCTCTTTGGGTTTGCCGGTGATTCTTCACGAATCTAATGTTTTTCCGGGTAAAGTGACTCGTTGGTTTAGTCCTATTTGCAGTGCAGTGGCGATCGGATTTGAAGCCGCAGCCCAGTATTTACCCCGCGCCAAAACTGTGTTTGCTGGTACGCCGGTGCGATCGCAATTCCTGACTCGCGAACCTCTCAATTTACCAATTCCTGACAACGTACCTGTAATTTTAGTTATGGGTGGCTCTCAAGGTGCTGTCGCAGTTAATCAGTTAGTGAGACAGTGTGCTCCTGCTTGGTTTGATGCGGGTGCTTGGGTAGTTCACCTCACCGGAAATAATGACCCGGATGCTGAAAGTTTGCAGCACGCACAATATATATCGATGCCATTTTATGATAATGTGGCTGGTTTATTGCACCGGGCAAATTTAGCAATTAGTCGATCGGGTGCTAGTGCTATGACAGAATTAGCAGTGACTGGAATGCCTGCTATTTTAATTCCTTTTCCTTTCGCCGCGGACAACCACCAAAGTTTTAATGCCGAAGTATTTGCCGCTTCGGGAGCGGCTTTGGTATTTCGTCAAAGTGAATTAACTGCTGATATTTTGCAAAGTAAAGTTTTACATTTACTTAGCGACACTCAATATTTGGCAAAAATGTCCCAAGCTGCTGCTCAATTAGCTGTGACAGACAGTGCAGAGCGTTTGGCTAATTTGGTTAGGGAATTGGTGGGTAACTAAAATCCGGCTAGATCTCAATTCTATCTTTGAGTTAGCTTTCAAAATTTTACCTATAATTGGTAAACTGCAACGCTACGGGGTAATCTTCTTGCTTCAATCGTTGAATTACCAACTGCAAATCATCTTTATCTTTGGCAGAAACCCGCACCGCATCGCCTTGAATCGATCCTTGAATCTTTTTAAATTCATCTCGAATTAATTTAGTAATTTTTTTGGCAATTTCCTGGTCAATCCCTTTTTTTAGTTTAATTTCTTGGCGAACCCGACTGTTACTAGCCGCTTCAATTTTGCCATAATCAAAAATTTTCAGAGACAAATTGCGTTTGGCAGATTTAGTTTGCAAAACAGTGTGAATTGCATCCAAGGTGAATTCACTGTCGGTATTGACAATAATGGATTCAGCACCTAATTCCACGGTGGTTTTGGTGTCTTTCAGGTCGTAGCGACTTTGAATTTCCCGTGTTGTTTGGTCAACAGCATTAACTAATTCTTGACGGTCGAAGTCGCTCACAATATCAAAGGAATAACTGGCGGCCATAAAATGATAGTGGGGAATTGGGAATGAGGAATGGGGAATTGGGAATTGGGGAATTGGGGAATTGGGAATTGGGGAATTGGAAATTGGGAATGGGGAATTGGGAATGGTTCATGGTTCATGGGAATTAACACCAATAACCAATAACCAATAACCAATAACCAATAACCAATAACCAATAACCAATAACCAATAACCAATAACAATTAGTTATTAACAGCCATCAAACTGAAATAAAATAGAGTGACAGTGCAAGAAGAACTAATGGCAAACATGAGCGATCGCCCCAGTGGTATATTCAGGATATAGAAAACCGAAAACAACAACCGGGCGATCGTAAAAGCGATCGCAGCCCAACCAGCCGCCTCCGAATCTACCCCCGTCACAAAAGCCATCAAAGCTGCCGCTGAAAACACCATAAACGTCTCAAAGGAATTTTGGTGAGCCCAAGTAGCCCGTTGAGCGTAAGCAGGTAACTTGTCAAACATAGCGCGGGGCGCTGCTTGGTCATAACCTAGCTGCAAGCGGGCGAGGGCAACCACCACAAACGGTGCATAAACCAGCGCCGCCGCCGCCGCAATAGAATCAAGCAGAATAACCGACACAGGCAATCCCAACAGCATTATCCGCCTCGTATTTCAATCAAAATAGAACAGAGTAACAACCTTACGCTGTTCCTCTGCATCCTGACAAGTTTTCAGCAAAGTGTGACTTTCGTGAAAAGCAAAACAGAGCAGTTGCTGACACCGAGAAATAATCTCCTGATTGCACAGGGCGCTTGCTTCTGGGAGAGAC
>NZ_JAHRFC010000138.1:0-9221 GCF_020883015.1 Microcoleus sp. CAWBG640 | reverse complement strand
TTAACTCGACTCGCTAAACTTGCCACTGTTACCACCAACTCCACAGGATCGATCGGCTTCGGCAGATGAATTTGAAAACCCAGCCTTAGCGCCCGCACCCGTTCTTCCACCCTACCATAGGCGGTCAAAGCCACCGCTGGAACTTCCGTTGCACCACACATGGTTCGGACTTGCCCAATCAAATCTTTTCCGTGTGCCATCGGCATTGCTAAATCGCTGACGAATACATCCGGCGATCGCCTTTTAATCGCCTCTAGAGCCTCCCATGCCGAGACAGCCGTCTCCACCTCGGCCCCGCATTCTTCGAGCACCATTCGCGCAAAATCCAAGGAATCCTCGTCATTATCGGCCACCAACACCAACACGCCAGAAAGATTGATCTTAAAAGAACACTCATTTCCAGGTGCGATCGACCTTTTTTCTCGAATCACCAACTCCCGTGCCCCAGCCACAGAAAATTCACCCTCGCCCTGTTGCATCGGCAACTTCACTACAAATTTCGCTCCTTTTCCCTTCCCGGCAGATTCCGCTTGCACTGTCCCCCCGTGCATTTCCACCACATGGCGGACGATCGCCAACCCCATCCCCAATCCGTTGTAAGATCGAGTCGCAGAGGTGTCCGCTTGACTGAAGCGATCGAAAACATGGGGCAGATAGTCCCCACTAATCCCCTCTCCGGTATCGCTTACCTCAATTTCCACCCTAGCTGAGGACAATTTGCCCCCAGATGCTAACTGAGAAGAAATAGCACCCTCCACCTGTCGCACCACCACCTTCACCTGTCCTTGAGGAGGAGTAAACTTAATCGCATTGGAGAGCAAATTCCACACCACCTGCTGCAAGCGCCCCGAATCTCCAAATATCCGCACCGAAGTCTGGTCAAATTCCGTGACAATTTGAATATTTTTTGCTCTGGCCGCAGTTGCCAAAGTTTCAATGGCCGCCTCAACATTTGCCAGCACATCCACCCACCGCAAATTCAGCGATAGTTGACCGGTAATAATCTGCGATACGTCCAACAAATCCTCGATTAGTGTTCCCAAAGACCTCGTATTGCGATCGATGGTTTCCAAAGCTCTCACCGTAGTATTTTCATCAAACTTGCGATAACGTAGCAGTTGCGTCCATCCCAGCATCGCATTTAACGGTGTCCGCAATTCGTGGGACAAAGTTGCGAGAAACTCATCTTTAATTCGGTTCAGGATCGCTAATTCTTCCGCTCGTTCCTGAAGTTCTTTTTCTAATCGTTTGCGCTCGCTCAAATCGAGAATGAAAGCAACAGATTCTTCCCGTTTTTCACCCAACAAAATATACCCCACCAACACGGGAATCCGGCTACCATCTAAGCGCACATATTCCTTTTCGTAAGGAGTGCAAACCCCCGCGGCTTTTGCCTCTGCTATGCCGATCGCATCCAAGGGTAGATACTCCACAGGTGTTATATCAATCCACCGCAGTTCCCCACGTTGCAAATGTTCCCGACTGTAGCCAACCATCCGCAAAAATTCGTCGTTAGCCTCGTTAATAGTACCGTCAACATTACCGAACAGAATTCCCATCAAGTTAGCTTCTGCCAAACACCTCAGTTTTTCCTCGCTAGCTTGGAGTGCTGCTTCTGCTTGTTTGCGGGCGCTAATGTCTTGAAAATAAGCAGACAAACCCGAATCCGACGGATAAAATCGCACGTTAAACCACTTATTTACAGATACATTAAATGCTTCGTATTCGATTGTTACTTTTTCTGACATGGCTTGGTCAGCCATTTTGTAACTTTCTAAATCCCCTAGATGAGAAACTACATCGAGCATACTTTTTCCGATCAACTCAGCTTGAGACTTGCCTAAAATCTCCTCAGCTTTCCGGTTGACATAGGTGTAATTCCAGTCGCAATCCACAGCAAAAAAAGCGTCGGTAATACTTTCGAGAATATTACTAATTCCATCCTTGGCTTCTTGTAGAGCTTTGGCAGTTTCTTCTGCTTGCAATCGGGCTGCTTGTTCCCGTTCAAAGGCGACGGCGCGTTCTTGTTCTGCTAGTTTGCGATCGCTAATATCAATGCAAGAACCAATGTAACCGGCAAAAGTGCGATCGGGCCTGTATCGCGGTAAGCCCGTACCCAAAATCCAACAGTAATCGCCATCATAGCGCCTTAGACGAAATTCCATCCGAAACTCACTTCGCGCGTCAAAAGCATTCCCATAAGTATCTAAACAATACTGCAAATCCTCCGGGTGTACCGATTTTTTCCAGCCCCAGTCCATGACGGAGGCCAAAGTTGTGCCCGTAAAATCCAGCCAAACTTGGTTAAAGTAATTGCAAACTTTGTCAATACCAGACATCCAAATCATTACCGGTGCGGTATCGGCCATCATCCGAAACCGCTCTTCGCTTTCTTGGCGGTGTATTTCGGCTTGTTTGCGATCGAGTCTTTCTTGAACTTCCCGCAGTGCCCGCTGAATCGACGGTACAAGCCGCGTCAAACCCCGTTTGACTACATAATCTGTAGCCCCGTTTTTCAAAGTTTCGATCGCCAATTCCTCACCCAAAGTAGCCGATACAAAAATAAACGGCAATCCCGGACAAATACCACGGGCTATTTCCAGCGCATCTAGTCCATTAAACTCAGGCAGCATATAATCCGCCAAAATCAGGTCATAGCAATTATTTTCCAGTGCCCCCACAAAGTCTGCCCGTGTTTGCACGCACAACAGAGAAAAATCTAGGCCACCATCTAATAGATAGTCTTGGATCAATTCAGCATCCAAGCTAGAGTCTTCTAATAAGAGGATATTTAGCGTTTTCACCCTAACCTCCGGGAGTAATTCCATCTTGCCAAAATTCACAAGATTAACCGTTTTTGTTTATTAGATCTCATGAGAAAAATATCTGTCGCAAGATAGATATTTATGCTGTTTGCCAATTGAAAAACCAGATTTCTCGCATTTTCAGTCGAATATCGCCTCCCAAGCTGAGAAACCTGGTTTTTCAATCTTATCAAATTAGTTGCTAGGCGATCGACACAATACTACCTCGTTCATAAGGCAATCGATTCGTGGGCAAAACCTCAAGGCTGATTTGTAGCGAATCCAAAGCTGGATTTTCCGCTAGCACCTTTTTAGTCAATTTTTTATTCACCACTTCCCAAAAATCAGTTTCGTTGGGGTAACTAGCCAAGAAATTGTCGATGCTGCGATAAATCGGCACAAAGTCGGGATATTCAGCCGTAGCAATTCCTGGTTTGTACTGATACTTGACATCAATATTTAGGTTGTTTAAGCCCTGATGGTCGATCGAGTAATTGGCCAACTGGAAATCCCAAGCCTCCGATAATTTACCATCTTGAGTCCTAGTTACCGTACTGCTGCGGTCGTAGGGTAATCGGTTGGTCGGCAACACATCCAAATTCACTGTTACCGAGGAAAGTGATGGATTTTCCGCCAGCACTTTTTGCGTCACATTTTTGTTGACTACTTCCCAAAAATCCGTTTCATTGGGGTAGTTAACCAACTGATTATCAATACTCTTGTAAATCGGCACAAAATCGGGATACTGAAAATTTTGAATCCCATTTTGGTACTGGTAATTGACATCAATATTCAGGTTGTTCAGCCCTTGATGATTAATGGGGTAATTTGGGACTGTAAAATTCCACTTCTCGGTCAATTGAGCATCGGTAGGAAAGAATGCAATCCCCACGGGACGCTGTAGTTTACTATCGGGAGGAACAAAAATAGAATTGTTCCCAGAACCAAGATTCCCGGTAATGGGCAGAGGCTCACCTGTATTGCCATTGTAACGCAACACAGCCCCCGCATTATTAGCATTAGCGCGGTTGTCAAAGCCAACGGCAAACAAATTGCCACTAGGCGAAAATGCCAAACTACCTAAATAATTACTACTGGGCAATGTGTCAGTATAATTAGTAGATAAAACCTTGACTAATTCTCCCGTTTTTAAATTGTAACGCCGGATATCGTTAGCAAAATCACTCACATAAAGGTCGCCATCATTAGGTCCGATCGCCATTCCCAAAAGACTCACAAATCCCTGACTCCTAGGCGAAACATCCGGTGAACCAAAAATACTAAACTGCTTAGTTTCTAGGTTATAGCGAAGTACCTGACTCAGGAAATTACCGCTAAAATCTGCCTGACCATTTTTAGCCACACTCCCCTGAGTTGTCACGTACAAATTACCATCAGGATCGAATACCAAACCATTGGGACCATTCAATCCTCCCGCTTGCTGATTTCCCGTAGTAAATACATCAATAAACTGCCCAGTTTTGCCATTATAGCGGAGAATTTGGTCAGTCAAAAAACTGCTGACATAAAAATTACCATCAGGACCAAAAGCTAAACCATAAGGACGAGACAATCCACCAGTTTCATCAGTCGTAGTGTTGGGATTGTCGCCGACAAATCTGTCAATAAATGCACCCGTAATTCCGTCATAGCGCAATACAGCCGATGCTCCAATTTCTCCAGATTTGCCTGGTTTGTCACCGCTAGCAATGTAAATATCCGACTTGCCATCGCCGTTGCCATCGGGCCCAAAGATGACCGTATCTGGTCTGAACAAGCCACCACTTGCTGCTGGAATAAATTCGTCTACCAAATTCCCTGTTTTGCCATCAAAGCGGAGTACATTATTGCCCCTTGTATTACCCACAAGGAAAGTTCCTTGAGGATTAGTGGGTTGAGTGCGGGTAACTTTGCTGGTGCGGCTGTAGGGTATGTTTTGGCTGGGCAAAACGTTCAAATTGATATCGATCGCAGCTAGGGCAGGATTTTCGAGCAGGATATTTCGGGTCAATTTTTTATTGACAATTTCCCAAAAATCTGTCTCGTTTGGATAGTTGGTTAAAAACTTATCAATACCTTTGTAAATTGGCACAAAATCGGGATATTCTGCTTGGGTAATTCCAGACTTATACTGGTAATTTACATCCAGATTGAGCTTGTTTAAGCCTTGGTGATTAATTGCGTAGTTTTGCAAAGAAAAATCAAATTTTTCTTGGATTTGGCCCGAACGACTGCGGAAAACTGTGCTGGCGCGATCGTAGGGCAATCTGTCCGTTGGCAAAATTTCCAGTTGCAGGGTAACATTTGTGAGGGCTGGATTTTCATCTAGCACTTTTTTGCTCAAATTATTGTTAAGAATTTCCCAAGCATCTGTTTCATTCGGGTAGTTAACTAGGAAGTTATCAATGCTTTTGTAAATTGGCACAAAATCGGGATATTCTTGTTTGGTGATTCCCGGTTTTAGTTCGTAACCAACTTTGATATTTAAGGTGTTTAAACCTTGGTGGTCGATGGTATAACTTTTAAAGTTGAAAGCCCAGTTTTCTGAAGGGAATGGGGCAGCAGTTCTAGATGCAAACCGCTCTGGATTACTAGCTCGATCGCTAAGGGCAAAATCCATGCCTGTAAGTTCGTCTCGCTCAACTTGACCGGCGATATCTGGCGAGGATGGGAAGCTACCATCGAATTTGAGATTGTTGTTTCCTGTTTCTAGGGTTCCGAAATCGGTGAGTTGGTCAAAAAGGTCGATCGCACTATCAGTTGCGGCCACACCCATATTTGATGTTTGAGTCAAATCATAGTTGGTATCAAATAAAACATTGGTGTCGCCGCTTGCAAGGTTTTTTGTCGGATTAAGGCGATCGAACTTGCTACCAAATAAGTCGGGAATTTCCGCTGATAAAAGCGCTGTATTTCCCGGAATTGGGTTTTCTTCAAAAAGTTTTGGTGTATTCAACATAAGCTCTAATTCCACTCTCACCACACTAAATTAAACAGCAGTTACATCCTGATTCTGTAATAAAAGTGCTCAGTACAAATATCGCCTTGTGACGGCTTAAACTAAGGGCGATCTTTTGTTTCCAATCAGGCACAACATTAAACTGGATTTTCCTATAATAGCAACATAAGAGTCGATCGCGATCGACTATTTTACCCATGACAAATTGGTTGAAGTTTCCACAACCTCAACCAAATCCGCGATCGGGAGATACCGAACCAATCATCTAATTTAGAGGAATTATTCACCAACAGCTAAACATCTTGATTTTGCATCAAGCGCTGCTTTAAACGGGCTGGATCTCCGCGATCGACCACTTGGCCCTTTTCCAACAAAAAAGCCCCATCACAATAATTCAACTCATCCAAACGGTGAGTCACCCACAAAGCGGTAATTCCGCGATTTTTCACCAAACGCTGCACCGCCGCCACCAAATCCAACTGAGAATCAGGATCTAACAAAGCCGTCGGTTCATCTAATAATAGAATTTCACAGTGACGGGCGATCGCCCCAGCCAGAGCAATTCGCTGTTTCTGGCCACCACTCAAAGCATAAATCGGCCGTCGCTGCAACTCCAACAAATTCACAGCCTCCAAAGCCTCCGCCACCCTAGCCCGCACCTGAATATTAGACAACTGTTCCTCCACCAAGCCAAAAGCCACATCTGCACCGACTGTAGGCATCACCAGTTGGTGATCGGGGTTTTGGAAGACAAAACCCACCCTTCCACTCAGATCGATTTCCCCAAACTGGGGGTGCAGCAGCCCAGCCATCAGCCTCAGCAAGGTAGATTTGCCACTGCCGTTAGTACCCAAGAGCATCCAAAACTCGCCCTTGGGTACATCGAGAGAGCAACTTTGCAACACTCGATCGCCCGAAGGCCAGCAAAAACCCAAATCCCGCACCGCAACCGCCGGCTGAGTGCGATCGCCACCAACACCCCCAGCCCTCATTCTGCTACAGCCATCGAGACAAAGCCTGGGGATCTTCCAGTAGATGAAGCCCCCGATTTCTGAGAAATCACCACCCCAGAAATCTCGCTACTGAGCACAGCCACCTTTTTCTCAGGATTTTTCTCGCAGGTGAGTTCCAAAATTTGGGGTTGGGAGTTACGAATCGCCTCTACAACCTGCTGGTAAACAGCCTCAGCGTCCTCCGCGGACTTCCGCTGCACCGACAGCGAGACGGGGGTGTTCTTCACAATCATGTCAATGCTGAACATAT
Source organism: Microcoleus sp. CAWBG640 (assembly GCF_020883015.1). Classification (NCBI taxonomy): domain Bacteria; kingdom Bacillati; phylum Cyanobacteriota; class Cyanophyceae; order Oscillatoriales; family Microcoleaceae; genus Microcoleus; species Microcoleus sp. CAWBG640. The sequence continues at coordinate 2,195 of NZ_JAHRFC010000138.1, read as the reverse complement.
AATTTTAAAACCTAAGTCTGGAACTCTACCCTCAGTATATATATTGACACTCCCCGGCGTGAACGCGCGAGGATTCTTAGATCCTAGACCGGACTTAAATCAAGAGCATTGCTACACCTGATCCAGAGATCCAATCTCCCTAAGCGTTTACTGTATCGAGTACAGAAGTTCCGACGTGCCCCGTCGTACCTATCCCGCGATTGAGGATATTAATTGCGGCATTATGATCCCTATCCATTTCACATCCACACTGACAAGTGTGGGTGCGAGTGGATAAAGATTTTTTAATGACTTCCCCACAATTACTACATTCTTGACTGGCGTATGCAGGATTTACCGCGATGGTAATCCGACCAAACACTTTCCCAAAATATTCTAAGAACACTCTGAATTGATACCAAGAAGCATCGCTAATCGATTTTGCTAAACAGTGGTTTTTAACCAGGTTAGACACTCTCAAATCTTCGTAAACTACTACGTCGTTTGACGTGATTACGCACCTTGCTAATTTGATAGCATGGTCTTTACGCTGTCTACTTATTTTGAGATGTCGCTTACCTAAAATCACTCTGGCTTTGTGGCGATTTGACCCACCTTTTACCTTCCGACTTACAAGACGCCCGGCCCGTTTTAACCGTGCTTCACCTCTACGCAGAAATCTAGGGTTAGGAACCATTTTACCATTTGAATCAGTGTAAAACTCTTTTAGCCCAACATCTAATCCAATCGTTTTGCCTGTCATTGGAACGGTTTCTAATCGGTCTACTTGAATACAGAACTGGGCATAGTACCCATCTGCTCGTTTGACCAACCGCACCCGCTTAATTTGGTCTGGCTGATAGAAATTTAGGTCACGAGTACCTTTTAACTTCAGCTTGCCAATCCCGCACTTGTCAGTAAAGGTGATTGATTTTCTATCGAATGAGAGTTTCCAAGAGTTAGTTTTATACTCAACAGAGCGACAGTCTTTCTGGAACTTAGGAAAACCAGCTCTCTTACCTTTAATGCCTTTTTTGACATTATCATAGAACCGAGAAATCGCCGCCCACGCTCTCTCCGCACTAGCTTGTCGAGCCATCGCACCTAACTTATTTGCACTCGTCAAATTCTTTTGCCCAAATCGCACAGTATTTAGAGAGATCGAACCAAGATTTAGCCCCACCATCCATCCACAGTCGGATCGATTTTTTGCGAATGAATTGACAAATTCTAATCGCTTCATCGATCGCCTTGAACTGGTCTGGTTTTGCGTAAGCTTTGAATTCGAGCATGAGCATTTTAACTTCCTCCTTTTTCTATGATATCATGGTTATCATAGGAATGGTTGAATTTACTTAAGAACATGGAAAAAGTCCCCCTAGAAGGGGCAGGAGGCTCTAACCCCAATTTTTCGCTAGAAGTCCCCAGAGCGGAAATGGGGAGGGGGAGATGGGGAGATGGGAGAGAAAATCCGAAAAAATCTTTAAGAAATACTTGCTCTTGTAAAGAATTACCCCTATAATCTTGATTACGGTAAAGAAAAGTAAAGTCTGTTCATAATCCATCTCATTTTCTGCTAAGCAGAGGCAAGACTTGGAAAATATAGAATAGAAACTTGTCCGTCGTAATTATATCTATTTGGAGATTTGCGTAGTCAGTAACTCAGGGAATCAACGCCACTGAGCTTGTAAGAGCAATCGAGCAAGCTGTACTGACCAGCCTCAGACTTTCGAGGTCTACGTTATTCGGGTCACGACACCCTGTGGATGCGAAGCTAGTCCCCTGCTCTGTCGCTAGTGGTTAAACAGTTCTAAAGTCACTGGAACAGTGCTGCTAGCCTAACAAGCCCTTATAACATTGGCGAAGCTAACATTACCCCGCAAGGGAGGCCCAACAAAGGCAACCATTATGCGTACAGGATTGTGAAGCTTGAAATGGTAATTGTCCCATTGAAAGTACATTACAAAAGTACACTCCCGTCAAACAATCCCAAGGCGGTAATGGAAAGGTTCACGGTGGTTAAAACCACCCGCGTTGTTTCCCTCTGAGGCCTAAAGCCTCTGAGTTTCCCACTTACCGGACTTTTTTTTATGACAATTGCAGTCGGACGCGCCCAGAACGAGCGAGGCATCTTTGATGTACTCGACGACTGGCTCAAACGCGATCGTTTCGTCTTCGTAGGCTGGTCTGGCATCCTGCTATTCCCCTGCGCCTAC
>NZ_JAHRFC010000137.1:6205-9383 GCF_020883015.1 Microcoleus sp. CAWBG640 | reverse complement strand
GTAATTGGTTGAATTTGACTGCCTGTAGCTAAGTTAATTGTAACAGGTGCGATCGGTTGGGTATTTAACTTAACGCTATAACTTCCATTTGCACCGCCTTCCGTTGCAGTCGCAGTAGTGGGAGTAATGCTAACGCCTGCGGTGTCGTTATCGGTGATGGCAACATTAACAGGGGAAATTGTGATGCTGTTATATTTAGTATCGGTACTGGTGGCTGTATGCGCGATCGCACCTGTATGATTTCCTTCAACTAAACTGTCGTCAACCGCTTTCACCTGCACAGTTTGAGCGACATTCCAATTAGCAGCGGTAAAAGTAAGTGCGGTAATTGGTTGAATTTGACTGCCTGTAGCTAAGTTAATCGTAACAGGTGCGATCGGTTGGGTATTTAACTTAACGCTATAACTTCCATTTGCACCGCCTTCCGTTGCAGTCGCAGTAGTCGGAGTAATGCTAACGCCTGCGGTGTCGTTATCGGTAATATTAGCATTGACCGTGTTGCTGGCAGTGCCATTAACCGTAAAACTGACACTTGCCCCGTTATACTTAGCATCGGTACTTGTGGCTGTATGGGCGATCGGGCCGTTGTGTGGCGAAGTTTCTGCTATGGTATCATCAACTGCACTGACTGTCACCGTTTGCGGTACAAACCAGTTAGTTGGAGTGAAACTAAGGCCAGCAATTGATAGAATTTGAGTGCCGGTGTTGAGGGCGATCGCCACATTTGCAGTAGGCTGATTAGTTAGCACAACTGTATAAGTATCAGTCGTCCCACTTTCTGCTACATTAGTGCTCCCGCCCGACTCAACAATCTTTACCTGCGGCCCGCCAGGAATTATTTTAGTAATAAAAGCATCAAAGTCACCTCCCCCATTCGCCGCTTGCAAAGGATTCGCTGTTGGGAAATTAGTAGAAGCACTACTTCCCGCTACATAAACTGCACCAGAAGTATCCACCGCAATACCATTACCATTGTCGTCGCCGCTGCCACCAAGATAAGTAGAATCAACAAAGGCAGAACCAGATGAATTGATACTTGTGACAAAAGCATCTTTCCCGCCGCCGCTGACACTTTGAATAGCATTCTTAGTCGGGAAATTAGTCGAAGTCGTTTCCCCTGTCACATAAACATTATTCCCACTATCTACAGCAATGCGATAGCCCCTGTCATCTCCGCTGCCGCCCAAATAAGTTGAATAAATCGCATTGTTACCTAGAGGACCTAACTTGATGACAAAAGCATCATTCGCACCACCTCCATAAGTCGCTTGAACTGCATTTTTAGTCGGAAACTCAGTTGAAGTGGTACGTCCCAGAACATAGGCATTTCCAGAACTATCTACAGCGATATCATGACCTACTTCATTGCCAAAGCCACCTAAATAAGTGGCATAAGCGCGCGAACCATTCGCATCAAATTTAGCGACAAAACCATCATATTCACCTCCAAGGGCATTTTGAAAGCCTAAATCTTTCCCCGGCAAGTTAGTTGAATAAGTAATGCCGGTAATGTAGGCATTACCATTATTGTCTATGGCAATGGCTTGAGCGTCTTCGCGACCAGAACCGCCGAAATAAGTAGAGTAAACTAAACCACTACCAGTTGGATTAACTTTAGTAACAAACGCATCAATTCCACCTCCGTATAGTTGGGAGGCATTGGCAGTGGGGAAACCGTCGCCTGTGATTCCGGCAACATAAGCATTACCGTTAACGTCTACCGCAATGCCGTTGCCTAGGGCGCCACTGGTGCTCGTGCCTAAAAAGGTAGAATAAACTAACGCATTGCCGGCTGCATTGAGTTTAGTTACCGCAGCAGTGTAATTAGGTGCTGTCGGTTGAAAAGCACCCGGTGTAATTGGATAACCAGGATCGACTTGTCCGGTTAAATAAGCATTGCCTTGACTGTCTACCGCAATCCCAAAACCGTATTCATTGCCAGTACCGCCGATATAAGTAGAGTAAACTAACGCAGTTCCTTGAGGGTTAATTTTAGTAACTAAGAAATCAGCTTGACCCCCTGGGGTAGTTTGGAATGCAGCAGGAGTAGTCGTAAAATTGTTAACAGTAGTGCCAATAATGTAAGCCGCACCTGTGCTATCTACAGTCATGCGGTTGGCACCATCATAGCCGCTGCCGCCTAAGTAAGTCGAGTAAGCTAAAACCGGGTCGATAACTAGGGGTTGAGTGCGATCGAAATCTCCCAAACTAAAATTAACTTGATTGTTTTCTAATAAGTTGTAAGCTGCGGGAACATTCACCCGCTGTCCGTTAATGTCTTGATAAACTATCGGTGCGTTATCTATTAATTCGCCCAGCGGTGTTTCTAAAATCAGTGCGCCATCGTCACGCAACCGGATATTGTTAACACCACTATAGTTCATCCGAATTTGACTCGGATCAGCAAAAGGTGCAACCAAAAACTCGCTCTTAAGTTGTCCTTCTGTACCTTTAAAAACGCGGTCAATTCCTTGATAAACGTTTTGATAAACAACGCCGTTAAAAGTAGGAATGTCAGTGTGCCATTGACTCAAATCTTCGCCTAAAATAAAGTTAGCAACTCCGGGCAATTTTTCCAGCCCGGAAATTGTCGGATTCGGGTTGCTGTTGGCTAAGCTGCTGCGGACAATTGCAGAAGTTGTGGCTGCATTACCCGGTTCAGTTGGTGTTTGGAAAGCGGTAAAGGTGATTTCGTTGGGAGTGAAATAGATACTGTGACCGGCACCTTTGACCTGGAATTTCACATTAGGGTCTGTTTGTCCAGCATTTGCAATAAAACTTAAGGGAATTTGACCGTAAGATGCTTGTTGATTTGGAGAGCTCATATGCTGGTATTCCTGGCTTATGTTATGTCAGTAATTATACGGGAGTACCGGGTTTGCTGTATAGTAAATTCTTGCGAAAAATTTGCGAAAAATACAATTTTCTTGCGAAATTTCTCGGAGTTTGATGAATAATTGTAACAATGGTTGTGGGTGCGATCCGTAAGTTTGAAAGTCCGAGGGTTCGCCAGTTAGATTTTTCGCCAGTCCGATTTTTCGATGGTCCGACAGTTCGATTTTTCGCCAGTCCGAGAGTCCACCAGGGGTTGAAAACCCCTGTCTCATAGCGGAAGTCCTCTCAAAGAGGACTAAGATCGATCGTAATTTAATTGGATTTATCAGTCGGTTTCAACCGA
>NZ_JAHRFC010000137.1:0-6105 GCF_020883015.1 Microcoleus sp. CAWBG640 | reverse complement strand
CTTTTGCTATGAGACAGGGAATTAATTCCCTGGCGGACTTGTGGGTGAATGCGAAAACTTTTGAATGCGAAAGATTGTGGGTAAGTCCGAGAGTCCGCCAGGGGTTGAAAACCCCTGTCTCATAGCGGAAGTCCTCTCAAAGAGGACTAAGATCGATCGTAATTTAATTGGATTTGCCAGTCGGTTTCAACCGACTTTTGCTATGAGACAGGGAATTAATTCCCTGGCGGACTTGTGGGTGAATGCGAAAACTTTTGAATGCGAAAGATTGTGGGTAAGTCCGAGAGTCCGCCAGGGGTTGAAAACCCCTGTCTCATAGCGAAAGTCCTCTCAAAGAGGACTGGGATTGATGATGATTTAATCTAGCTTTTCAGTCGGTTTCAACCGACTTCTGCTTTCTCGACGGGGAATTGATTCCCCGGCGGACTTTTGGGTTAATCCGCAAACTCCGGCGGATTTGTGGGTGAATGCGAAGATTTTTGAATGCGAAAGATTTTGGGTAAATCCGAGGGTCCGCCAGGGGTTGAAAACCCCTGTCTCATAGCGAAAGTCCTCTCAAAGAGGACTGGGATTGATGATGATTTAATCTAGCTTTTCAGTCGGTTTCAACCGACTTCTGCTTTGAGGCAGGGGTTTAAACCCCTGCCGAACTGCCGGACTGCCGCACTGCGGGTATTACCTTTATTAAAGTGAATCGCGATATTTCTTAGGAGTCACACCGACGATTTTGCAGAAAGTCTTGCTAAAGTGACTTTGGTCGTGAAACCCGACTTGCTGCGAAATATAGGCTATTGATAAATCTGGCTTTTTCAACAATTGTTTGGCTTTTTCAATCCGGTACTGGGTGACGTATTGATGGGGCGTGATTTCAATTGATTGTTTGAACAAACGACTGAAATAATAAGGACTCATCTGCACTAAGTTAGCCAGTTCAGCTATGTGCAAATCTCGGTTTAGGTGGTCATTTATGTAGTTAATAACTATCTGCAATTTGCCCGGATCGAGACCGCCTTCAAAATCTCGCCGATGCGGTTTTTGTGCACAATAGCGGTGCAGTATGTGCATTGAAAGTGCGTTTTTCAGTGCATCGACATAAAGAGTGCCGTTTAATCCACCTGATTCCAGTTCGGTTTTCAGAGCCCAGGCAATGCCGAAAATTAACGGATCGCAGATTTGCCATTGCGGTATAATCTCAATGAGGTTTGAATTGGTTGATTCGCCAACTGTATTGTCGAAGTCGGTAGGTTCAAGGGCGATCGCCATAAATTCAGGTTCTTCGACTGCACTTGACTGGAAATCAGTACCAGCAGCACCGATGAACATCTCTCCACTTTGCCACGGTTCGCTACCGTAGTGTTTTCCGTTCAGTATTCCTGTTACTGTTACTGAATTGAGTATCAGCCCAATGCTGTGCTGTTGGAAACAGTGTTCAGGACATTGGTGTGGTGGTGGCTGACGGTGATATTCGACGTGAATTCCCTCCCACTTTGCACCGTGACTCGACAGGATTGCGGGACGCGGAAGAATCAATTTCGTCGCGTCTGTCTGGGCAAAATCTAGAATTAACGGTTTCTCTGAGGACATAGCTTACACCTGCTACCGTAGTTGCCCTATCATATATTTATGAAACACACAAAACGCATCTCAATACTTTTAGCTTTTAGCCAAGTTTCGATCGCCCTAAATCCTGATTAACAAGGGTGACTTTGAATACTCTTATCCACCCTTTTGTAGGGGCGGTGCCAAGAATCCCCGCCCTCTCTCTCTTTTAAATTAGCGCGAGATAAAATGCGCCCAAATATTCCCATCGGGCCCGGCGACTTGATTCATATAATTGTAAGGATACATCAACTTTCTACCCTCAGTATCCCTATAACCAGTGAGTGCATCTCCCCAAGGATCTTGGACGATATAACCGTCGGAATTGTAACCAATTAAAGTGATAATATGACCCGAAGCAGTAAAATCTCCTGCTAAAACCACTGGCCGCCGATTCAACAATTCCGATCGCAAATCAGCCCATTTCCGAGTCGTACTAAAACTCGTCTTGAACCCGTAAGCCTTAATCAGCGCCGAAAGCACGTTATGATCCGTTTGTGAACCCTGACCCGCATAGTCAAAACACCACTGCAATAACTCATCCTCCAACTGTCCGCCCCACTTAGAACGAACACCATAGTAATAAAGTACCATCGCGATCGCAGTTACATTGCAAGTAGACCAATCAAAACGGGGATTATCACGCTGCGAAAAATAGGGCACATTCAATTCCACATTATTTGGAACAGGATCGAAAACTTTATCACCCCGTTTAAACTGAACAGAAGTAGGAACAACAAAACCTGTATTGCCAAAATTAGGCAGTTCTTCCGTCAAAGAAATCTTCAGGTGATTTCCTTCCACACCGTAGCTTTCCACACCGTAAACTCGACCCAGAGGTAACGTATTCCTTTCCGTAGCGCTCAATTGGTTAGCATCAACTGGTCGTTTTTTGAACACAGTTGGTTGCAACATTGTTATGGTCAAAGCATCGGGATCAAAGATAATTTCTTTATCTAATTTTTTAATTTGAACGTGACGCCAATAGATAAAGCCCACATTCCCAAAATCAGGAATAGATTCGGCAAGAGTTACGCGGAAATGACCCAAAATGCAGGCATAGCCAGTAATGGCATAGCTACTGCCTAAAATTAGGTCAGCCACCTGATTTGCTGGGAGTTTCAGTGAATCTTCCGGTGAACCTTTAATCTGGGTGGTTTGAGTTACCAAAAGTTGAGCGCTGATGTTAGTATTGGGTACATCAGCTAGGTCAAATTTCAGGATTTTTGTACCTTTGGCTAGCTGAACGTCTGGTTCATAAAAATAGCCAAAAGTGCCGATCGGCGTAATTGCCGCATCCAAAACCACCTTGAGATGGCCGTCAATAAATCCGTACTTGTTAACAATCAAAGTTTGCCCAGCTTTGACCAGAATTTTTTGCTGATTGTCTAGTCGGGAAGAGTCCACTGGAGCTACTTTAAATAAAGTATCAGAAACTATCTTTAAAGTCAAATCTTTCCCGACAGTTAAGGGGTCAGAACTTACGGTAATATAAATGATTTGACTGCCAGTAACATTGCCTTTGCTATCAGTCGCTCGCAGTCGCAGCCAACGAGCTCCAGGCGTGCTAAATCCTTTGGCTAAATTTACTTGCCAAGTGCCTGCTGTTTGGTTTAGTGTGACGTTTAGTGGCAGCTTATCCTCGGCTATGACTTCAACTTTGACTGCTTCTTGTTTATCAAAAGTACCTGAAAGTGCGATCGTCTGATTCAGCAACACTTCCGTCGGACCTTGATAAGTTAAATTTGGTGCCGGATTGAAAGATTTGCCACCGCGGGCAAATTGTACAAAATCGGGAAAAATAAAACCGGTATTACCAAAGGGCGGTAAATTTTCAGTAAGAGAGACTTTAATGTGGCCTTGTTCGATGGAAAATCCGCTAATTCCGTAAATTATTCCCGCTGGTAAAGTAATTTTTTCCTGTGGTTGCAGAGTCGCTGCATTCGCTGGTCGCTTTTTAAACACAGTAGTTTTGAGAACAGTCATGGTGACTGCATTTGTGTCAAAGGGAATACCTCGACCATTTTGCAAAATTTGGACGTGCTGCGAGTACAGAAAACCGGAAGTTCCCAAGTTGGGTATGGGGCGATCGAAGGTGACTCGAAAATGATTTTCCATGCAAGCATAGCCGAGGATATTGAAGGTTTCTCCCTGACTGAGGTCTACTTTTTGAGTGGAGGATAAGGTAGCAGAATCAGCGGGGCTGAGCTTCAATTTACTTTTTTTGACTACCCAAAGTAACTGCATTCCCGGTGGGGGTGTCGGTAAGTCAGTGCGATCGAATCTGAGAACTTTTGCACCTTTGGTTAGCAAAACGTGTTCTTCATAGAAATAGCCAGATTTTCCCACAGGAGAAATGGGATTATTTAGTTCTACTCTCAGGTGTCTATCGTCTAACTCATAATCTGCCAGCATATAGGTTTGACCCGCGATTGTGTCGGCTTTTTGTTGGTCATTGAGACTGGCTGATGCGATTGTTCCCGCTTTAAATTTGGTATTTTGGAGGACAACTAACATCAACAAGGGAAGGGCGGAGTTAGTAGCAGGATTGACTTTGATATTAAATGTTTGTTCGCCGATAACTTTGCCTGTTTTATCAGTTGCTTTTACTTGCAATGTGCGAATTCCAGGGTTGTCGAAGCCTTTGGGTAAACCGATACTCCAAGTACCTGTAGATAAATTTATTTCTACATTCAGGGCATTTGTGCCTTCGGTTGCTGAAATCCCAGCCACTCGATTTTTGTCAAAAATGCCCACTAGGGCGGAGGCTCGATTCGCCTCAATTTCTTGAGGGCCTAAGTAGGTCAAAATACTGGTGCTGTTTGTCATCTCAATCTCTCTTAGCTAGGTTTGCTGTTAAATCTGGCTGTTAATTTAAAATTGGCACAAATTTGGTAATTGTTCAGCTATCACAATGATAAATTCTGATTTTATCAAACATAACTGCTCGATCGCAAACAAAACCGCCCCTAGATTCAGTCTCAGGGCGGTAAGTGCCTTTAAGTTCGATCGGCTAAAATATTCACCTGTCGATCGACATGATTAATTTTAGTTAACTTAACTACACAATTGTGACCAGAATATCTTGAGCGTGAGAGTCAACTTTCATGGTTTCTCCTTCAAAAACTTGAATGATTTTGGCGGTACCATCGATGACAAAGGTGACGCGCTTGGCATAATCACCTTTTTCGACATCGTAGGCTTTGGTAATCGCGCCATCCACATCTGCTAATAGCTGGAAAGGCAAACAGTATTTTTCTGTGAACTTTTGGTGAGATTCCTCATTATCGCGGCTGACACCGAGAACTACAATATCTTTGTCCTTGTATTCTTCATAAGCTGCTTTGAAGCTTTGGGCTTGTCTGGTGCAGCCGGGGGTGTCGTCTTTGGGGTAGAAATACAATATGACGGTTTTACCGGAGAATTCAGAGAGGGATACTGTTTTGCCATTGGTGTCTTTGGCGGTAAATTGAGGGGCGGCGCATCCAACTGGTAAAGTCATAGTTTTGTTTCCCTTGTTTGGTTTTTCTTGCAGTTCCTCAACTTATTTTACTTGGTTATGTACCTTTGGAATGGGTGCATCTCACTTTTGGAAGGGCGAAGCATGACCGCAGGCAATTTATTAACGATCGCCAGAGATTTACTACGGTCATGCTTCCCCCCTACGAATATATTAACTGGTTCCCAGGCTCCAGCCTGGGAACCCATATCACTCTTGCTCTGCCTCGCTGGGGAATATGGAAAGGTCGGCAGATCCTCCAGAACAGCGTTACCAGGCTCCAGCCTGGTAACGAGTAAACCGTGATTAATTGTAGGGAAACGGCATTGCCGTCTCCTGATTATAGGTAATATTAATTCCGATGCTACACGCCCACCGGTTGAGCAGCCGCCGCCATCATCGATGGATCGAGCTTAATCCCTAAACCTTCTGCCACTTGGCGGCCGTAATTCGGATCGGCGCGGAAGAAATGGCACAGTTGGCGCATCTGAATCTCCGGTTTTGCTCCACCCAAACTTTCCACAATATTAGCGACAAGCCGCTGCTGTGCGTCGGGTTTCATCAAGCGATAGAGGTCTCCTGCTTGGGTGTAGTCGTCATTGCCTTTACGATGATCGTAGCGATCGACTTTGACATTTCCCAAGTCCCAAGCTGGGTCAGCATAGACACAGTTTTGCTTGGGCGTATCATCATGGCTATTGGGTTCGTAGTTCGGCGCGCTACCACCGTTGTTACCCAATGCCATTGCGCCATCCCGCTGGTAGTGCATCACCGGACATTTTGGTTGATTAACCGGCAATTGCTGATAGTTTGCACCGAGACGATAGCGTTGAGCATCTGCATAGGACATGATGCGAGATTGCAGCACCTTATCTGGAGAGAAGCTAATTCCTGGAACGACATTAGAAGGAGAAAATGCCGCCTGTTCTACTTCCGCAAAAAAGTTTTGGGGATTGCGATTGAGTTCGAGAATTCCCACATTAATTAAGGGAAACTCTGAGTGCTTC
>NZ_JAHRFC010000136.1:0-9782 GCF_020883015.1 Microcoleus sp. CAWBG640 | reverse complement strand
TCAACTTAAGGTCAAAGGTAGCCACAGACTGCTGTTTGACTATTAAATCTAGATCCCCCCTAGCCCCCCTTAAGAAGGGGGGGATAAGAGTCCGATCTTTCGTCCCCCTTCCCCCCTTGGGGGGGGCAGGGGGGGGTGGGGGGGGCTAGGGCGTGTTTTCAAACCCAAAGATCCCCCCAGCCCCCCTTAAAAAGGGGGGGGAAAGAGTCTTTAAGTCCCCCTTTTTAAGGGGGATTTAGGGGGATCTAAATCTTAAGGAGTAGTTTGAAAACACGCCCTAGGGGGGGGTGGGGATTTAGGGGGATCTAGACTTGGCTATGAACGAGAGATACCAAGGCTTTCAGGCTTAAGTTGACACCAATGGTTGCTACCAATTCCCTATGCCCAATTCCCTATGCCCAATTACCAATTCCCCATGCCCAATTACCAATTAATTAAATGAAAGATTTCCTAAAATATACGTTTGCAAGTTTGCTGGGAAGCCTCCTAGGATTGGCGTTGATCGGTAGCATAGGATTGGGAGGACTCGTAATTCTAATTGCTATGGCTGCGTCGTCGTCTAAAGATTCGGGGCCGCAAGTTAAAGATAAATCTGTATTAGTATTAGATCTTTCTCTCAATATTACTGACAGCAAACCCAGCCGCAGTACCGGGGCTGCCATTGAAGAAGTGCTTTCTGAGGATGGTTCAGATACTGTGACGCTGCGTACTGTTTTAGATGCGATCGCATCTGCGAAACAAGATCCAAAAATAGTTGGTATTTATCTGGAAGGTAATTCTGATTCTGGTGGCAGTGGGTTTGCTAATCTCAAAGAAGTGCGATCGGCATTGCAGCGTTTTCGAGAGGCTAAAAAACCAATTTTTGCTTATGAAATGGATTGGAACGAGCGAGAATATTACCTTGGTTCCGTTGCCAATACCATTGCTATCAATCCCTTTGGTTCTGTGGAAATCAACGGTTTTAGCAGTCAGACGACGTTTTTTGCCGGCGCTTTAGAAAAATATGGAGTGGGAGTGCAAGTTACTCGCGTCGGCAAATATAAGTCAGCAGTCGAACCATTTTTGCTGAAAAAGATGAGCCCCGAAAATCGCCAGCAAACTCAAAAGTTGTTGGGAGATATTTGGGGTGAATATCTGACAACTGTGGGGCTAAACCGCAAATTGACTGTGCCGCAATTGCAGGCGATCGCAGATAATGGTGGCACGTTGATGGCTGAGGAAGCTCTCAACAGCAAGTTAGTTGATAAAGTTGCATACTTTGACGAAATTGTCACCGAACTTAAGAAACTAACCGGAACCGATGGAGAAAACAAATCTTTCAAACAAATTAGTCTGAAAAGTTACGCCAAAATTGCGGAAAATAAAAACTCGAATCGCGCTGATAATCACAAGCAAGTGGCTGTTCTTTATGCCGAAGGAGAAATTGTAGACGGCGAAGGGGGCGTCAGTCAAGTAGGAGGCGATCGCATCGCTCAAGAATTGCGTAAAATCCGAGAAGATAACGACGTAAAAGCAGTAGTTTTGCGCGTCAACAGTCCCGGAGGCAGTGTCACGGCATCTGAAATCATCGGCAGGGAAGTGGTACTCACTGCTAAGAAAAAACCCGTGATCGTTTCCATGGGTAATTTAGCAGCTTCCGGTGGCTATTGGATTTCTATGGGTTCTAGCAAGATTTTTGCTGAATCCAATACGATTACTGGTTCGATTGGCGTTTTTGGAATGTTACCCAACGTCGAAAAATTAGCTACCAACAACGGCGTAACTTGGGATGTCGTTAAAACTGGCCGCTTTGCTGATACTAACACGATTTCTCGCCCGAAAAATCCTCAAGAATTGGCTAATATTCAGAGGGTTGTCGATCGCATTTACGATCGATTTATTACTAAAGTCGCCGATTCTCGCAAACTGCCCAAAGACAAGGTACAAGAAATAGCTCAAGGCCGAGTTTGGTCTGGTGCGGCCGCTAAGGAGTTGGGTTTAGTCGATCAAATTGGGGGTCTTGAAGATGCTATCCAAGAAGCCGTCAAACAAGCTAAACTTGGCAATGATTGGCAATTGGAAGAATATCCAAAACGTCGCAGTTTAGAGGAGCGCATTTTGGAGAAACTGTCCGGCGTGCGCGCCACCAAAGCCGCAGTCAAACTCGATCCCCTGACGGCAGAAGTACATAAAATGCAGCAGGAACTTGCCGTGGTGCAGTCGATGAACGATCCCCAGGGAGTTTATGTTCGCTTGCCTTTCAATTTTCGGATTGATTAATTGATATTGAGATGAGTTGTATAGCAACCGCCCAAGCCCCAGGGCAACTGCTATTAATTCTTACTCAAATAACAATCCTCCAGTCTTCGGCCTGGAGGATTGTTAAAATTATTGACTGGGAATTTACAAGATTTTTTATACGGTACGTTGAGTTAATAAACCCCAGATGAAAAGTAGAACGATCGCACCTAGGACGGCAAAAGCAACGCTAGGTATCGTTAATGCGCCGAAGGATGCTCCCCCGCTCGTCCCCAGGAAGACTTGACCTAGATAACCTCCCACTAGCGCTCCCACAATTCCTAAACCTGTTGTAGCGAGGAAACCGCCACCTTGTTGTCCGGGATAAATAGCTTTAGCGATGGCGCCGGCAATGAGTCCTAAAACAATCCATGCAATAATGCCCATTTCTTTTTCTCCTGAATCCTAAACTGTTTTGTCCCTTGTCTTATGTTCTTAGAATAGCAACAGATATTGATTGGTTGTCTCTACCGTAGGGAGGAACCTAAAGTGGTACGATTTATCAGGAATAGTTAAAATTTTGAGGTCGTTGAGTATGTCAAAAGAGTTAACCACACCTTTTTACTGAAGAAAGGTAAAAGCTAGAAAGTAACTATAGCAATCCTAAATCATTTGTGAATTTCTTACTCCCGGACCTTAATAAGGGGAGGGTTGGGGTGGGGTAAAAAACTTTACGACTCCTGCAAGGACTGCTATAGGCTGGATGCTGAAGGGAAAATGACAACTTTGGCTTGAGGTTTTGATTTTTTACTTCTCAATCAAACTACAATAATTCTTTAAAAATAGGAAAGATTGGGCCCGATGGATCTAAGTTTGTGCATGATTGTAAAGAATGAAGAAGCAACCCTACTGCGGACTTTGGCTAGCGTTAAGGATGTTGTTGACGAAATGGTGGTGCTGGATACGGGTTCGGGCGATCGCACTTGTGAAATTGCACGAGAATTCGGGGCGCGAGTCTATCACTTTGAATGGGGCGATGACTTCGCAGCCGCCCGCAATGAGTGTCTCAAGTACGCCACGGGTGACTGGATTTTAGTGTTGGATGCCGATGAAGTGCTGGTACCGGAGATTGTACCTCAAATGAAGCAGGCTCTTGAGAGCGATCGCACTTTAGTAATCAATCTCATCCGTCAAGAAATCGGTGCTTCTCAATCTCCCTATTCCCTGGTGTCGCGGTTGTTTCGCCATCGCCACGATATCCGGTTTTCTCGACCTTATCACGCCATGGTAGACGACAGCGTGGCTGAGATTTTGCAGAGGGAACCGGAGTGGAAAATAGGTGCTCTGGCGGATGTGGCGATTTTGCACTCTGGTTATCAACAAGATGCGATCGCCACTAAAAACAAATTCCAAAAAGCTCAAGTGGCAATGGAAAGATATATCACCTATTATCCAAACGATGCCTATGCTTGTAGTAAATTAGGCGCTTTATATGTAGAAAGCGGACAAATTCAGCGGGGAATTGATTTATTAACTAAGGGCTTGACGGTTGTTCCCATTGATGATTCTATTGTTTACGAACTTAACTATCATTTGGGAATTGCTTACCGCCACCAACAGCAATTTGTGAAAGCCAAGGAACACTATCAAGCAGCAATTAATACCAAAGTATTCCCACCAATCAAGTTGGGTGCTTACAATAATTTGGGAAATTTGCTCAAAGATGAGGGAGATTTGACCAGTGCCCAAATGGCTTACAAAGCTGCTTTGAAAATTGACCCCACTTTTGCCACTGGTCACTATAATTTAGGACTAACGCTGAAAGCAGCGGGGAATTTGACAGATGCGATCGCCTATTATCGACAAGCGATTAAAATCGAACCAGAACACGCGGAAGCCCATCAAAATTTGGCAGTAGCGCTGCTGAAAATTGGTAAAATGCCTGAGAGTTTAGCAGAATTCAAAAGGGCGATCGCCCTTCACGAACAGCGCCGTCCTTTTGAAGCAGAACGCCTGCGCCGGGGACTGCAAGAGATGGGGTTAATCTAACTGAGTTGAAGGCTTTTACGGGTGGGTTCTCCGGCCTACCCCACCATCAAATTCCCTATTCGTGGAACAGACATCTTGCCTGTTCATAAAAATAGTCAAAAGTCAGATACAATCAAGAAAATCAACCAACCATCTCTACCGTACCAGTATCCAAATCATAGCGTCCCCCGACAACTTTAAGTTTGCCTGCTTTAACTGCGTCAGCTATAATTGGTGATGATTGTTTTAACTTACTTACGTTCATTTTCACATTAGCTTTGACTGCGTTATCCCAGGCATCCCCCGGTTGACCTTTGATCGAATCAACCGCCGGTTTAATCGCCGCCACCAAACTGCCAATTTTACCAGGAACTGGTTTGCCGTCTAAAGCTGCTTTGACAGCACCGCAGCGTTCGTGACCCAGGATGATTATCAAGGGAGTACCCAATTCTGCGACACCATATTCCATGGTACCGATAATAGCATCGTCTAGGACATTTCCAGCTACTCGGATATCAAATAAATCCCCCAATCCTTGGTCGAAAAGAATTTCAGGAACCACCCGCGAATCGGAACAGCAAAGAACGATCGCAAACGGACGTTGACCCTTTGCTACTTCTACAATGCGCGATCGGCCTTGGTCGGGAAATGTCCGTTTTTGTTGAATGTAGCGCCGATTCCCATCCATCAATTTCTGGAGTGCGGCATCAGAAGTGATGTCTGGGCTGGCCTCTGTGTTAGCATTCGCCGCTTCCACTTTTAAGACTCCTGGTGCAATGGCTGCCACCAGCGCCCCTGCACCAGCCATCAAGATGGCATTCCGCCTCGACATCCCGCCTGTTTTTTTTGGTTCCATCATTATTTATAACTCTCTTTCAGCGTTAAACATTCTGAGCATAATATGTACAATAAATTTTGACTAATTTTTTTATTGTTTCTTTACAAGCCATCTCTGACTAATTTAAAAAAATGATGAATAATTATAAATTATTACCACGTTAATACCAAATAAAAGCTATAATTAGAGATTCACAATAATTTTGCTCAATAAATCGAAATGGCTTACGTTGCCAGTATTCATATCTATCCAATCAAATCCCTAGACGGCATAGCTGTCAGTCAAGCAACTCTTCTTCCTAGCGGGGCTCTAAAAGGCGATCGCTCCTTTGCTATCTATGACGAGCAAGGGGAATTTGTCAACGGCGATCGCCACAACGGAGCTTATTTTCTGCGTTTATCCTTTAATATCAGCAATAACATCGTCGGTCTGAAAATTCAAGGCACTGAACAAGAAATATTTTTTCACATCGATCGAGAACGGGTCAGAATACAATCTTGGTTGACTAACTACTTCGGTTTCCGTGTCAAGTTAGTTGAGAACTTGCTAACCGGCTTTCCCGAAAATCCCGCAGCACCCGGACCAACCATCATCAGTACCGAAACAATTGCAGAAATTGCATCTTGGTTTCCCAGAGTTTGTGTGAATGAAATGCGACAGCACTTGCGAGCTAATATTGAAATTGGAGACGTGCCGCCGTTTTGGGAAGACCAACTGTTTGCAGAAAATGAAGAAATTGTGCGCTTGCAAATAGGAACAACCACATTTGAAGCTCTTAATCCCAGCCAACGCTCTATCCTATCGCAGCGCCATTATTTTAGGGAAGAAGTTTATCCCAATTTTGAAAAGGTATTCACAGCCAAGCGGAATAAAACCATAGCTGATTCCGCAAGACGATTGCCTTTAAATCACTTGTCGCAACTTAACATTAACACGCGAGTACCCGATCGCTTATCAGGAAAAATACTACACATAGGAGATGAAGTGAAAATCATCAGCCTCAAGTCAAGTGTGGATTGTGGATTTTAAACTGCTAGATCAAATCGGCGGTAACTCCAAAGGAAGCTGACCCAAAACACCAGTTCTAAAATCATTCAACATTTGCCGTGCCATTCGTTCCACGTCTCCTTGATGTCTTTCTTTCGCTACCTCGTGTAAATAATTTTCACCATTACTAGATAAAGCATCTAATTTATATCTGGATTTGAAACCAGATACTGAGATCAAAGTATCATCAGTAGCTTCCAGCCCCAGGAGCAAATCGACCATCGCCGCTGCTACTACCTGATTGTCGTAAGCTGCTTCGCCAATATCTTCACAAATAGCTAACTTGAGGGCATTGTCTTGATTGTTAATACGGGTGGGAATCACTCCGGGGGTATCTAACAACTCAATTTGGTCAGAAATGCGAACCCATCGGAGCGATCGAGTTACTCCAGCCCTGCGCGCACTATCTACGACTTTGCGTCCCAACAGCCTGTTAATTAAAGCAGATTTTCCCACATTGGGAAAGCCAATCACCACCGCTCGGACAGGACGAGGAAGCATCCCGCGATCGAATCTTCTTTGATTCAGTTGCACCCCAGCATTCTGTACAGCATCCGCCAAAGCATTTATGCCGTGTCCATGTTCGGCATTAGTAAAATAAACCGATTCCCCCCTTGCTTCAAACCAGCTTTCCCATTCCTCCCGCAACCGAGGCGAAATCATATCCATCCGATTAATAACTAAGATGCGTGCTTTACTGCCCACCCAATTCAGCATTTGGGGATGGTGAGTAGCCAAAGGAATGCGGGCATCTCGGACTTCTAGTACCACATCTACTCGCTTTAGTTGTTCTTTTAATGCCCGTTCCGCTTTGGCAATGTGACCGGGATACCAGTGAATTTTCATGAGTTATTAGTTATTAGTTATTAGTTATTGGTTATTAATTGTTAGTCATTGGTCATGGGTTATTGGTCAGTGGGCTGTTGGCAGTAGTCAGTTATCATTCACCTAATAACTAATAACTAATGACTCCTGACCAATGACTACTGACCAATGACTACTGACCAATGACTACTGACCAATGACTAAGGCACAATCAAAACTGCACAAGGAGATAAGTTTATCACCCGACTGGTAACGCTGTCAGACGCCCCATCATCAGTTAAACCCATCCCTCGACAGCCCATTACAATCAAATCAGCCCCAATTTCGTCAGCCACATCACAAATCGTGAAAGCAGGCTTGCCTTCCCGTTCAATGATTTCAGCTTGAATTCCCTGCTGGGAGAACATCGCCTGAGCATCAGACAGCAGTTTGGCGACGGCTTCGGGTGAAGCCATTGTTTCTCGCGGCGGGGATTCGCCACTCTCGGCTGGGGGTTCGACTACCGACAGAATCACTAAACGAGCACCATAGGTTTTCACAATATTGACAACCTTTTCGGCGGCTTCGCGGGCTTCTCGGCTTTGATCTACTGGAAATAAGACAGTCTTGAACATACTGCACATCTCCGGGACACGGAGTCCGATAAAATGTTTAGGTTAAGCCAATCAGTGCCGTTTGTTCCATCTTCCGTTTTTTGTACGGGCGCGGTTGAATGCGTCCGAGGCCCAAGTACCAGTGACCAGTGCCACCATTACAACGGAATTCAACAAAAAGACACATATTTAGGAGGTTAATCCTGTGACAAAAAAAACTCTAGCAAATTTATCGGCATCGGACTTATCGGGAAAACGGGTACTCGTGCGGGCGGACTTTAACGTGCCACTCGACAACGGCAGTATCACCGATGATACTCGCATCCGGGCTGCTCTGCCGACAATTCAAGATTTGGCATCCAAGGGCGCTAAGGTGATTTTGTGCAGCCACTTCGGCCGTCCCAAGGGCGTGACTGAGAAGTTGCGCTTGACTCCTGTTGCTAAGCGACTGTCGGAATTGTTGGGTAAAGAAGTCAAAAAGACTGACGACTGCATCGGCGATGAAGTCGCTGCTACCGTCGAGGCGATGCAAGAAGGCGATGTGATTTTGCTGGAAAATGTCCGCTTTTACCCAGAAGAGGAGGCAAATGACCCGGAATTTGCTAAGAAGTTAGCTTCTGTGGCTGATTTGTATGTGAATGATGCTTTTGGAACTGCTCACCGGGCTCACGCTTCTACTGAGGGTGTTACTAAGTATCTGAGTCCTTCTGTGGCTGGCTTTTTGATGGAGAAGGAGTTGCAGTATCTTGGTAGTGCGATCGACAATCCTCAACGTCCTTTAGCTGCCATTATCGGCGGTTCTAAGGTTTCGAGCAAGATTGGAGTCATTGAAAAACTGCTGGAGAAGTGCGACAAATTGCTCTTGGGCGGTGGCATGGTTTTCACATTCTACAAGGCTCGTGGCTTGAGCGTTGGTAAGTCTTTGGTGGAAGATGACAAGCTGGAATTGGCTAAGTCTTTGGAAGCTAAGGCGAAGGAACGGGGAGTTGCTTTTCTGTTACCTACTGATGTGGTAGTTGCTGATAAGTTTGCTGGTGATGCTAATACTCAAACTGTCTCTGTTGAGAGCATTCCTGATGGTTGGATGGGTTTGGATATCGGCCCGGATTCGGTGAAAACTTTCCAAGATGCTTTGGCTGATTGCAAAACTGTCATCTGGAACGGACCCATGGGCGTGTTTGAGATGGAGAAGTTTGCTGCCGGTACTGAAGGTATCGCTCATTCTTTGGCTGGACTGACTAAGACTGGTACTACCACTATTATTGGTGGTGGTGACTCGGTGGCTGCTGTGGAACAGTTGAATTTGGGTTCAGAAATGAGCCACATTTCTACTGGTGGCGGTGCTAGTTTGGAGTTGCTTGAAGGTAAGGAATTGCCTGGTGTTGCTGCTTTAGATGAGGCTTAATCCCAGTTAGGTAGGGCGGGCTTGGCCCGCCTTGCTGCGAATAGGTTTTTTGGGGATTTACCGCAGAGGGCGCAGAGAACGCAGAGGAGGGAGAAAAGAGAGGGGCAATGGGTTTAAAGTCTAGAGTTTGTTAGTATAATTTATTTGAAGTGGCTGTGAGGTTTGTTTGTGAAATTTAAAGTTTTAGCAACTGTAACGGCAAGTTTAGCTTTATTTTGGTATTCCGCTCCTGTTCTAGCTCAAAATGCCGATCATGTGAGGCAATTGTTGGAAACTAAGGAGTGTGAGGGTTGTGATTTGAGAAATGCTGATTTGTTCAAGGCTAGCTTGTACAGGGCTAAGTTGAAAGGAGCAGATTTAAGCGGCGCAAATCTTTATGAAGCTAATTTGGTACAAGCGGATTTAACTGATGCTAATTTGGCTGGTGCTAATTTAGTTAATGCTGATTTGTATGGTGCGGATTTGGATAGTGCTAATCTGCGCAGTGCGAATTTGTCTAATGCTTTTTTGGGTAGGGCAAATATGACGATGGCTGATTTGCGTGGTGCTAAACTTTTTGGGGCTAATTTGGCGGAATCTTATTTGTTGCAAGCTAATTTGTCGAATACTGATTTGAGGCGATCGCTTTTGTTTAGAGTTAATTTCAGTCGAGCGAATTTAAGTGGGGCTGATTTGTCTTTTGCGGATGTGCGCGATACGAATTTGCAGAATGCTATTTTGTCTAATACTAGGCTGACTAAGGTTCAATTGAGTGGTACAAATATAGATGCGGTGAGGGATTTTCGTCAGGCTGATTTGGAACGTGCCAATTTACGGGGGACGAATGTGG
>NZ_JAHRFC010000135.1:0-9892 GCF_020883015.1 Microcoleus sp. CAWBG640 | reverse complement strand
CTAAATTAATTTTGATTAGCGGCGATCGATCTAGTCTAGCTTTTAGTTC
The DNA here is from genome assembly GCF_020883015.1 of Microcoleus sp. CAWBG640. Lineage (NCBI taxonomy): Bacteria > Bacillati > Cyanobacteriota > Cyanophyceae > Oscillatoriales > Microcoleaceae > Microcoleus > Microcoleus sp. CAWBG640. The sequence goes on along the minus strand of NZ_JAHRFC010000135.1, from coordinate 9,843 downwards.
TCCGAATGCTTGCTGCCAGTTGAAATTATTTTGATAATTCATAAAAAAAATTGGGGAGTTACTTTAACTGTACCTTTGTCATTCTAGTACGGTCACATTGATAACAGTCACAAGAGCGTGTTCGGAATCACCGATCGTCCTCTACCCTCAAAGAAGTGGAAACTTCCGCTATTGTGTTGGGATCAATAAGGATAAATATGAAGATACACTATCCGTGCGATCGCGCCAGACCGAGGTTAAGGTCGATCGCCACTTTAACCTTGGCAATGATTTTAGCTGCTGCCGGCACTGTTAGGAGCCAACCGCTACAAATTGCTCCGGGATTTCCCGAACCGCTAACTATGTCTGGAGTTTCCGGCGGCCCGAACAATAGTGGCGATTGCGGTTTTGTCGCCCCAGGGCCAAACCACGTCATCGAAGTCACCCAAGATTTACCTCACTGGCGGATTGCAGTACAAACCGCTGGAGCTCCGAGTTTGATGATTCAAGGGCCCAGGGGGCGTTTCTGCGTCCTACCGGCCAATGCTGCTGCGGGGACGGTAGAATTTTCCGGTTATGGCGATCGGGGAACTTATACTATTTTTGTCGGCGATCGAGCTCAAGGTCAACACCCCTATTCCCTCTCTATTTCTCAGAAACGGGTAGTATCACCTAAAATCAATACTTTTAGCCATTATACCCTTAGATTCTAGACCTATTCTAGTTAGTTAACGTATTTTTGTCATTACAGCCGTTAAGTCTGCTTACTTGTGGACTGGAGAATTCTAGCTAAAATCTAGTACGCTTTTGGTCGGTGAATGGCTATTTGGACTGACGCGCTTGGACTACCCCCATAAATAAGGGGGTAAATCTATCAACCAATATACTATACAAAAAAAGAGACACCCCCTACCCAAGGATGTCTCTGTCAAATTTTTGAATTTCTTACCCACCCAGTGCCTACTGATTTGGTTGATTCAACCCAAGGTGTCCGGCAAGGCAGTAATACCGCTCAATTGCTGTCTCAACGCTTCAAAGTCTATATCATCTAAGTCGTACTCATCCCCCAGTCCTTGGTCATCCAGAATAAGCTGTAATGTCTTATTTTGAGCTTCGATAATTTGAACCAGTGCAATCAATAAAAGTTTGCTCATTTGTTATGTCTCTGTGAATTCCACAATTATATCCTAGTCGGACTCGACAATAGGTGTCAAGCTATTTGATTAGGTTGTTTTTCCTAGCTTTTTTAAGCTTAGTTTTGACTGATTTAACAAAAGGTTTCATATCACCCTTGCTAAAATCGTCTAATCCTTGATGACGTTTTTCGAGGGCGATGTCAAGTTCTTTCTCCCTGATTAGTTGCTCTCTTTTCCTGTTAAATTCCCGCTTGATTATCGATTTACTTGTTGTTGACTTAGCCAATTTATTCATCCCTTAATAAGCGAACTATCGATTTAGAATCAGACTTAAAAACCCATTTTGTGATTGGAATCTTGCTCGGTTTGAGCATCTTGCCTAGAATTGTTTCGACAGAGAACCACTTAGTTTTTTTCCGACTCCGATTCCGGTATTTAGATTTGCAGTTCTTTCAGTAAAATCAACACCGCCAGATAGTCGATTTCCTTTTAGGCTCAAAACACCTTCTAAACCTATTTCTGCACTTCCTTCTGCACGAATTCCCCCTAGATTTCCTAAAGTTCTTTCGTAGGTTAAATTAAGATTTACGTTACCAGTGTTTCTAGGTTGTCTTGATAATGGTGGCATTTGTATTTTATGGGGGTAAATAAGGGGGTAAATTGCTAGGCGACATAAAAAACAAGGATTGAAAAAGGTTTAGCAAGTATATTTGCTGAATTTGTAGGATGATTGTAAAGAACAAAATTAACAGCGTCGTGAAGACAGTCATAAGACATTCCTGATGCCCCAGAGTCGAAATCGCTAGCAATACCTTGAAAATTAACGTAGGCAAGTTTGACAACAAAACCCTGAATTTTATCTCCACTTAATCCGTGCGCTACGCTTACAAGACTACCTTGTGTTGAAGCGCTTATACCTGTTAGTCGCTTAACTTTAATCGCTACGTTGTCACCTAAGCTAGTAAAGCCGCCAACATTCAAATTACCCCCTATACCCATCCCTCCAACAACCACGAAAGCCCCTGTAGTAGGGGAGATAGAAGGAACTGAGATAGGTATTTGGACGTTGGAACTACCAACTAAAAGTTTTGTTGCGATTGCGATGCCATTAGTACCAGTAACTAACCCAGAATCGTAACAGAAAGCGATTCCCGGCTGGTAAAAATTAATTCCGACAAAACCTGATGAAGGACTATTTGACAAAAGTGCGTTGCCATTCCAACTGTATCCAGAATAAAAACCTAACTGAGAACTCACCGTAGATAATATTTCACCTCCTGCACCAAATTTAGTATTAGAATTGCTAAAAGTTTTAGCACCACTAATTGTTTGGATTCCAGTCAGCGTGGCATAACGAGCATCAGCGCGGGCATTAGTTAGGTAATTGCCGTGCTCATCACCATTTTTGTGCTGTGTAAAGACAGTAGCTAAATCTACTTGTTCGACAAACTGAGTCTGTGAAAATACCTCGACAACACCGTTATTTGCACTGTTTCGCCCAAGCAAAGTATTAGTTGGTAGGTTGGTTGGTTAATTTACCTTCTAAAGCCAATTCTAACGAGGCAATTCGTGCGGATAATTCGGTCAAATCATTTTTTTTTGACACGTCAATTGTGCAACCAAACGAAAGGCTAATTAAATCTTTATCCCACAACAAACCATCACCGTCGTAGTCCACCAACTGTACGCCAATAGCATCATTAAGCTCTAGTAATCGAGAGGGATAGCCGAGACGACCACGGAAGTCTGGATAATCCTTTCTCCCGTAGTTGATTAGAATAAACTCGGCTATTTCAGTCCAGTTTCCGGTGTTGTTCTTACGGGTTAAAAATCTTAATCCAATTTTATTAGAGTTAGACTCTGCTTTTGTCAGGGCTAGGGATTTTTCGATATCGGTTTCATCTCCGGTTAAGTCAGGAACTTTGCCGAGGTTCAGACTATTTAAGTCTACAAAACCAGTTGCTTGGTCTAAATAAATAGCTACGAGGTCGTCACTTTGAACTGTCAAATTCCTAAAGTGGATAACTTCGATGATTGTTTCTGCTACGTAATTTGGAAGCAATTGTACTGAAAAAGTTTTTGATTGTAGTACCATTTTAGTTTCTGTTTACGATTTTCTTCATCTTACCTTAAATCATCGTTATACAATCGTTAAAGGCATCCGAAGCGCCTTCTTTCAAGCCTTCCAATAAGTTCCCTAGGGGTGGATTTTCTTCTGTAATCTTTTCTATTTTGTCGTCAATTTTTTGTGAGATTACAAAGCTTTCTCTTTCTTGCAGTCCCCAGTTTTTGATTTTATTGTCAATTGCAGGGATACCAGTTCTCACGTTGTTTCTGGCAAATTTACGCAACTCTAAATACCCTAATTTCGCAGCTAAGTTACGCGCATAACGAATAAAAACATTCGCAAGTTCCGACATTGCTTCAACCAATTCATCGGAAATATCATCATCATCCTGAATCTCTTTTGTAATTGATAGCGCAGCAGCAGCCGTGATATTTAAAGTTAACCTAGGGTTAGTTTTAGCACCCCCGAACGCCATTACTACCAAAGTCCTACCCAGAGATTCCCCAAACTGATTGAGAAAGGTTAAATAAGAGCTGTTTAATTCTGCCAAAATCGCGTTATCCGATTGTGCCCAATCTAAATTCATCACAGTATTTGTGGTTCCTAAAATTGCTTGTTGCAAGGTTGGAAGCATCGCACCTACAGCAAATCCACCTATTTTGACAGAACCTAGTGTCGCCCACATAGATGCTATACCGCCAGAAACTACTGCTGTAATTCCGGTTGCACTGCCAATAAACCAACCAACCACTCCTACCGCAAGTCCACCAGCAATCGCACTTTTAGGGTCATCTCGAAACCAGTCTCCAAAAAGTTTCCAGTCACCACGGGCGATTGCACCGAACAATTCCTTGCCACCGTTGAACATATTTTTAGCAAGATTGATTGCAGTCGAAACACCGCTTTTAATTCCAGCCCAAACCGCACCCGCAGTTTCTTGAATCCATTTATCGGGTACAATTCCTTCTGTAGAAAATGCCAGTGCTGAGGATTCTAAAGTAACCCCAAAAGTTGTAGCGCTCATAAATTTCCTTTTAATTGACAACAGTTTCAAAAGTTAATATTTGTAATCTGTTGACGTATACCTTTCTAGATGAATCGATTTTGGCATCAACAGAGCCACCTACTATCAAACCAGATTGCACCTCCCTACTGATATATCCACCCCATCGCCAGTAGTCAAGAGTAGCACCCGGTATTGAAAACATTACAGCGATAGCGCGTGAGGATAACAATATTGGGCATACCACCCTAGTATATTTATTTTCGTCAGGTGGTATTTCCAATAAAGTCCAAACCTGATTCCATGAATTTTGGTTAAACACAAAAGTCATAACAAGCTTAAATTATCTTGGTCTAGCAGCTACTGTAGCTTGTTCGGCATCAGTAGCAGGAGCGTCAACTTCTGGTGAAGCCTCAGCAGCAGCCTTGAGTGGAATAGGGTAGGTGCGACCTCCTTTGATTGAATACTGAGCGTAAATTTCTGTAGCAGACGGGTTACCAGTTGTGCGCTGAATTACTGTATCGGGAATATATTCTGCCAAGGCTTCTCCAATTTGCGCAACGGTCATGTTACTTGGAAATGTAACTGTAATAGTCCTCTTTGTTTTTTTAGCTTTAGCACCAGTCCTTAAAACAACAGCTCTGGAACGTGATTTAGTAGAAGGCAGGCTCATAATTTTGCCCGCATTAACCACTTTATCAGCCGTCGTCCCGTCCGCCTTAATAATTGACTTTGTGTATCCCTTTCTGTCTCGTTCTACAGCTTTAGCAAACAAAGTTTCAATTTTCAAAAATTTCGCGACTCTGTCTGTACAAGTAAAGTAGCCCAATAAATTTTCTTTAGGCGCATCTGGGGGTTCCTCACTAGGGTCTTGGCTTTTATAGCCAACCATAAACGCTAATCTAGTCATACAACCTCAATTGGAATGTTTTTAATATTCTATCTCACGAAATTACAATTTTTATTATTTTTATCTATTTAATTTATTCTCAAACCTATATGGTTTGAAAAATGTTTTATAATCAATTTACAGACTACAAATAACGACCATGACGACTCCCAAGAAATCCAAAATAACGCCGGAAGTGTTACTCCTGCCACCAGAAGAACCGTCTCTATTGTTTGCACAGCGCGAGCTTATCCGCAGCAATGGGATAGACTTTGAAGCGTGGTGGGATGAATTTAAAATGGGTTTTGTCAATGGCAAGCGTGACAAAGACACAAATTACAAAACAGCACTGTGGACAAAACCTAAGTACACCGACATTACGCCGTCTACTTCAATTAGTGGTGCTAAAACTATTGAATACTGGCCCGACAAAGATAAACCACAAGATAGCTACCTGCTATCAGGCACTACCAGTGATTTAATTGATGGAATTATGTCCATAATGCGTCAAAAGAGTGCGAATGAAGGTGTTAGCGGTAAAGGTAGCAAGCCCCTACTACGTGGTTATCCTTGCGTTAAATTGCTGTTTATGTCAGATGAGGGTGTCAAAGGGGTTAAACAAATTCGGTGTGTGGGGTTTACTGAAAACCCCAAAATCGCAGCAGCTAGCAATGGAATTAAATTACTAACGGTCAAGTTGTTTTGTATGTTAACGACTCCCTGTCTAGTATAGTTTCAAGAAAGAAGAATATCTGAGTTCTTTTCTGAATGGCTACAATCGTGCAACGGACCTTACCTTTATCTCTAACGGGAAAGGGGAAAATATAGAGTTTAAGACTTTTTGTGGAAAAGTTTACACAACAATATGGGAGAGAAATTCAACTGAGTTGAGTCGGCGAACTGTCACAATCCGAACTAAAAAATCGACTGAGTTAAATCAAGCACTTGACCCAGAGGAGATTATTTGGTCTCCCATGACTAATGCGATTAAAAACTTTTGGGAATCAGTGGATAACTGGGAAGCGTACAAAGATTTGTACAAGGTTTACGCAAAAACTCCAAAACCTGCACACAGCAAGGAATATTGGAGTCTCTTACGCAATACCTTGGTGACGGGTGTAGTAGTTGGCGTGTGGGCAAGTCTAGATGACGCGATTACAGATACTTCCAGTTGGCTTGTGAATGCTTTGCGTTCAAAGACAACCTTGTTGGAAACAGTAATCTTAGACGCACTAGAAACAACTTTAGGGCTGAAAAAGAAAGACTGGGAGGAATTATCTGTAAAGCACAGGCTTCATCTCAACCCTAAAGACTTAAAAGATGCAATTGAGGTATCAGTTCAAAATGGGTTAATTGAACGTCCTAAGCTTGCTCAGATTCAACAAATTCTGAAAAAATTAGGATTTGCTCCCGGAAGAAAAGATAAGCAACTGGGATACGTTTATACCGGGAAAAACAACAATGATTAAAAGAATGGAGTCATTTTGTGATGGATAATACTTCTGATTTGGAATATATTTTGACGCTAGATGCGAGTGAAACTGCTGACTCCAAAGCTAGTTTGGTACGAGATTTCATAGAATCGAAGCACTCTATTGCCGAATACGGTACTTTTTTTTACTGGCTGGCTAATGAATTGGACAAGGGGGAGATACAATTCAAAGACTTAATTTTTGATGAATTGCGTCTAACCAAAACTAAGGCACTGTTACTCTCTACGTGGCTTTTGCGATTAGTTGTCTAGTTACTTTACCCCCATAAATAAGGGGATAAATATCAGAAAGTCCGCAATGACTTTAAACTACGACTTTCCCTTATTTACCTACCAGAAAGAATCATGACACAACAGCAACCCGACAATATCGACAGAATTCAAGAAAAAATGAATTTTGTAACCATTACAGAGTTCAATAAATTTGTGGGTTTTGTTAATAGCGAACTAAGCAAGATTTATGATTGTCTTGAGAAACTCAGTAAAGAAAGTATTGAGTTTGAGGAAATACAAATCGAGCGCTTTAATTTAGTTGTTGATAAGCACAATCAACTGATAGAATCCGTATCCTGTCGGTTACAACCTAAACCAGGAGGATGGACTACATTTGACGAGATAGCATCAGAACCATTAACTGCGTCCATTCTCCCCGAATTTGAGCTTGGAGCGACCGCAGAATTTAAGCAAGAAAATCAAGTTAATTAAATCTAATTAACGCAACTGCATCAAAGAGATTGGTCATGTGAGATAGCCACTAAAAAACCCCCTAGAAATTAACCTAGGGGGTTATTGTTTTACCCCCATAAATAAGGGGGGGTAAATTATACTTGGACTAACTCGGTTGATTCAGTGATTCCTAGATAGTGCCTGAGAATGACATCTACGCTATTACCGCAAGCGCTAGCAATATGCAGTAAGGCATTGGTGTTACTAGCGTTAGCGTGAGCGGTAAGGGTGATGTACGTGTGCCTAGTGTGGTAGAGGGAAAGATAACCGGAGATTTGGTCTTCCCGAACTAATTCCGAAACCACACCAGGATAAAAATATGTTTTTTCCTCTCCATTAGACAAAGTCTTTGTCTGACTAAAATCGCGCCAAGCTTGATTCACCATCTTTTTACAAATAAATTGACCCTTGTCGCTAGGGAATATGAGTAAATCATTACTCATATTTTTAAGCCCTAAAAGTAAAGCTTTTAATCGACTGTCTTCGGGAAAATAGAACAGGCGAATTTCATTGGGATTCTTGACACTTCACGGAGATGTGCCACAAGTGGTCTTACCTTCTCTCTGTGTCCATTTAGAGTCGTGGCAATGCCCTATCCCGACTTTGTTTATATTCTTCGCTGCATTCTCATCGCGATCGTGTTCGATGCCACAATTCAAGCATTGAACCGAGCGGATTTTTAAATCCAATTTTCCCCATCTAAAACCGCAATTTGAACAGATTTGACTTGTTGGTTCCCAGCGACTAATTACCCTAAACTCTCTGCCATACTTTTCAGACTGACGCTCGCATAAAGTCCTAAACTCGTACCATCCCTGTTGGCTAATCGCCCTGGCAAGTTTCCGATTTTTGACCAGACCCGACACATTCAAATCTTCCAAAATAATAGTTTGATTCTCACTAACAACTTTGGTCGATAGTTTGTGCAGAAAGTCTTTACGAGTATCCCCAATTTGATTGTACAGTTTCGCAATCTGAATGCGAGTTTTGTTGCGGCGCTTTGAGTCTTTGGGCTGCCTTGCCAACTTGCGTTGCAGTCTGCGAATTTTTCGGTCTAACTGTTTGTAGCTTGGACTTTTAGCCGCTCTTCCATCACTCATCACTGCAAAGGTTTTAAGGCCCAGATCGATGCCGATGCTGTGGTTTTTAGCTTCGACAATATCGGAATTAATCTCTACAACAAAGCTCAGGAAATAACGGTTGGCGCAGTCTTTGATTGCTGTGACACAGCTAGGGTTTGATGGCAGTTGTCTCGACCAGATAGGACTAACATTTCCGATTTTTGCCAGATAGACGGACTCACCTTTGATAGAAAAACCCGATTTGACAAAAGTTGCAGATTGACTGTTAGTCTTTTTTTTGAACCTGGGTTGACCGACTTTTTTGCCTTTCCTTTTCCCTTTTAGAGAGTCAAAATAGTTTTTGTAAGCAACATCTAATTGTTTGAGGGATTGCTGTAATGGCACGGATGATACATCGTTTAACCAGGCTCTCTCTTCTGTCTTTTTAGATAGAGTTAGAGATTTGGATAGAGTATTGTAGCCGGGATAGTTGCCTGACTTGCTTTGAGTTAAGGCATCATTCCAAACAACTCTCACGCAACCAAACAACTGCGCTAAACTTTGGCGTTGTTGAGTGGTAGGATAGAATCTGTATTGGAATCTTGCTTTCATTCTTTGTCCTTTGTTTTACTATTCCATTCTAACAGGCTCGGTAAAATCTACCAAAGAATTAAAGCCGTCCTTAAGGACGGGGTTTTCAACCCAATTTTTTGATAAAAACATTCATCAGGCTCAATTCCCTGCAACATACTCTATACTAGCCAAGAATGCTCTAGCTGTGGAATAATTGTCAAGATAAGTTGTCTGTATTTGTAATTGAGCATTGGGCAACCCCCCCTTGGGCAGGGCTGTTTAATTTTTGGTGGCCGTGCCAAAGCCAGCCCTCCGAGAGCCCCAAATGTGCATAAAATCGTCTGTGAGGGGGTAGGCATTTTTGGCACAACCCCTACCTCATCCCTATTTTTCGGAGAATGAAACAGCGCTGCCCTTGGGGGGCAGGGGGGGTTGCCCGATGCGCGATGCCCGATGCCCCATCCCCTACCCACCACTGACAGGGGGAATCAGTACAACTTCGTCCCCGTTTTGGAGGATGGTGTCAGGGGAGACGAATTCCAGATTAATCCCGAAGCGGGTACGATCGCGCCAGGATTCTAATTGGGGATATTGGGCGATCGCGCGATCGAGCACTTGAGAGACTGGGGTAAGCATTGGAAATTCCCATGTTTGTTCAGAAACACTGTAGGCTTCACTAAAGGCTGCAAAAAATTTAACGGTGATGGTAATCGAAGAGTTAGACACGATAATTAAGATCTCGAAATTTTAGCTAGACAGACGGGAATCCCCACACTATACCGAGGCGGTATAGTGTGGGATGAAAGGCGTGTGAGGTGAGGATTCCATCTGTTCACAATCTCAAAGCATAGCTTTGAGGAGTGGGCGGATGGATGACGAGACCAACAAATCCTGGTAAAATAATACTAACAAAAAA
>NZ_JAHRFC010000134.1:0-9986 GCF_020883015.1 Microcoleus sp. CAWBG640 | reverse complement strand
ACGACCGGTGGCATTTATGGCTAAGGAAGAGTTATTTAAAGTGCCTATTTTGAAACAGGCGATCGCCCTTTATGGTGCTTATCCAGTCAAACGGGAAAGTGCCGATCGCAGTGCGATTCGATCGGCTCTCCAATATTTAGAAAATGGATGGGCAACAGGTGTATTTTTGCAAGGAACCAGAACAGTAGATGGTAGAATTACCGATCCCAAATTAGGTGCTGCACTGATAGCTGCTAAGGCTAAAGCACCGCTGTTACCTGTTAGTTTGTGGGGAACTCATGCTATAGCATCTAAGGATTCAGCACTGCCGCGAGCCGTGCCGCTGACGGTGCGAATTGGCAATTTAATTGCAGCGCCGACTTCCTCGGAGCGATCGGAGTTGGAAGCATTGACTCAAAGATGCGCTCAAGAAATTAATGCCATGCACGATTTAGGGCGTTGAACTTGGGGCATGGGGCATGGGGCATCGGGCATCGGGCATCGGGCATCGGTAACTAATAACAACCGCCAACCGTCAACTGTCAACCGTCAACCGTCTACTACATTACCATTGCAAACCCTGATTCAACAAAGCTGTAGCTGCGTCCCTATCGAGAGGTTTAGAGAAGAAGTATCCCTGACCGTACTCGCAGCCGAGCAGCCGTAATTGAGCCAATTGAACGGCGGTTTCGACACCTTCGGCCACTACCTCCATCCCCAAACTGCGAGCTAACATGACGATCGCTCTGACGATTTCCAAATTTTCACCTGTTTCTCCGATGCGGCTGACAAAAGAGCGATCGATTTTCAAAGTATTGATCGGGAATTTATGCAAATAACTTAAAGAAGAATAACCAGTTCCGAAATCATCAATACAAAGCTCAATCCCCAAATCTCTCAAATGAGAAAGCATCGCCGCTGCCGCTTCCCCATCTTGCATCACTACACTCTCAGTAATCTCCAACTTCAACCAACGAGCATCCACCCCTGTTTCCTGCAAAACTTGTTTAATTTGTTCGATGGAATCCGGCTGTTCAAACTGTCTCCCGGACAGATTTACAGCGATTGTTAGCGGTGAATCCTTGGCTGGTAATTGCAAATTTTGCCACTCGATAATTTGACGGCAACTTTCATTCAAAACCCACAAACCCAAGGGCATAATTAGACCAGTTTCCTCCGCCATGGCAATGAATTCCATGGGAGAAACCAAACCCCGTTCGGGATGCAGCCAGCGGACGAGGGACTCAAATCCTGCGACTAAGCCAGTTTTTAAACAAACAATTGGTTGGTAGTAAACAGTAAAAGGACATTCTAATTTTTGACTAAAAATATGAGATTTTTGATGTTCTAAGGAACGATTAGTTTCGTACAGAGATGAATTTTCTCCATGACTGCCCCATCGCAAATCTAACATTGAATATTTCAAATTCAGTTCTTCTATGGACTGCCGCAAATCATTTTCCAAGTGCATCAAAGCCACAGCACGAGTGTGCATGGCACTGGTAAACACTTCATAGCGAGCTTTGCCGAGAGATTTTGCCCGGTACATGGCAATATCAGCATCTCGCAAGATATCTCCGGGCCACTGATATTCCTCACTACTCAAAGCAATGCCAATGCTAGCAGTAATAGAAACTTTATTTCCCTCTAAATGTAGGGGTCGTTCGATCGCCTTTTGAATTTGCTTGGCTTGGGTGATGGCATCTTCCACACCTTGAATTTCCTCCAATAAAATCACAAACTCATCTCCGCCCAAACGAGCTGCGGTATCACCAGGACGCAAACAAGTCAAGAGACGGCGAGCAATTCCCAGCAGCAGCCGATCGCCCGTGCGGTGTCCCTGGCTGTCATTAATCACCTTAAACCTGTCCAAATCGAGAAACAGTACCGCAAACTGATAGTTAGGATGCCGTTTGACACGAGCAAAAGCTTGGCCCAACCGGTCTGTCAACAAAGCCCGGTTGGGTAAATCGGTCAAAGCATCATGCAAAGCATCGTGCAATAACTTATCTTCTGCCATTTTGCGCTCGGTGACATCGTGGCAGTTGACCACAATTCCCCGCACTGAAGGTTCCGCGAGTAAATTCGTCGCCACCGCTTCCAAAACGCACCAGAAACCATCCTTATGCCACACTCGATATTCTGCCAGTCCCAGGCCTACTCTCGGCATTTGGATGATACCTTTAAACACTTGACCCACCATGGGCAATTCGTCGGGGTGAATCAGCTCAAATACAGACCTACCAAGAACTTCCGCCGTCGGATAGCCCAAAATCCGCTCTAGGGAAGGAGAGACATAGCGACAGAAACCTTTCTCATCGAGAATCACAATAATATCTCTAGCATTTTCAATCAGCGATCGAAAGCGCTTCTCACTTTGTCGCAGTTCTTGTTCCGTGCGTTTGCGATCGGTAATATCGGTATTCATGTAAATCTGACCGACTATTGTCCCCGTGGAGTCTTTAATCGCATCGGCCCGCAACAACACTTGCAAAATCTTGCCACTTTTGGTGATTTTGGTAACTTCACCACACCAAGAATAACCGTGGGCGATCGCTTCGAGCACCTCCTGGGCAACGGTCTCATCAGCAAAAATGGTGTGTATCCCCCCAGCATTTCTGAATTCTGCTACGGTTTCGTATTCAAATAGTTGAGAAAAAGATTGATTTTGATAGATGTGAGTACCGGAGACATCAGCCATGCCGATCGCATCACTGGAACTTTCCACCGCCTTGCGAGTCAACACCAGAGCCTCTTCTGCCTGCTTGCGTTCGGTGATGTCAATCCCCACCAAACAGGCTGCTTTGCCCCCATCGTACTTTTGAGCCACAATCAAATAATGTCCCGCCGACTGACCATCGGTGGTTTTGACCTTGGTGGAAAGTTCTTTGACTACTTCTGTAGCATTGCTGGCAAAAAACCCCCCCAAAAAAGAGTAAAAATCCGAGCTTACGCCCAGAAATCCGATATCTTGGCCGACGAAAGCCGAAGGCGGTAAACCGTGGAGTTTGGCTAAATGTTGATTAACCCCCAAATAGCGCAAATCCGAGCTCACCCAAGATACTGTTCCGGGAACTGCTTCCAAAATAGTTTGCAGTTGGTCATTAGTTTGCTGCAACTCCTGCTGGACTTCTACGCTTTGGGATAAGTCTGACAAAATTCCGACGAAGTGAGTCAAATACCCCCTCTCGTCTCGCACCGGAGATAGGAACAACTTATTCCAAAAAGGAGTACCGTCTTTGCGGTAATTTTTGATCACCACCTGACATTCTAGACAGGAGGCGATCGCCTCATGGAGGTTAGCTACGGTAGCCGGATCGGTATCAGGACCTTGCAAAAAGCGACAGTTGCGCCCCAATATTTCCTGGCTAGAGTAACCTGTAATCCTTTCAAAGGCTGGATTGCAATAAATTATGGGATAGTCGGGCGCTAGGGCATCAGCAATGACAATACCATTGCTAGTAGCAGCCAAAGCTCGATCGCGAAGCCACAGTGATTGTGACCCATTATTGCGATCGCCAACATCCTCGACTCCACCTAAATTAAAAATTGACTGGTTCTCCCGATTTCCCATCAGCCGAACTTTGAACCAAACCTCTACAATTTCGGAGTTTTTCTTACTTTAACGTTTTTCAGGACTTACGCAAGCCCAATCTTATTTCCCTACTAAAATACCCCATATTTCCCACAGCAGGTCTAGTACGTGATGGGTAAAGCCCCCATCCCTAAAGGGAGCGGCTGGTAAACTTCCCGACTCTGGCAGGGGGATACAGGCCATAATTTAACCAGTCTCAGTTCTTCGGAACCTAAAATATTGTTTCACGTTCTGGTTTGGCGATCGTTCAATTCAAATACTTAGTTTTTCTGAGGCGAAAAAACCTGAGATTGCTTCGTTTTGCCTCTTTTCTGCCGCAGCGCTTCCATATAGGTATAAACCACCGGCGTTAAATACAGCGTCACAATTTGGGAAAACAGCAAACCACCGACGATCGCAATTCCCAAGGGGCGGCGGGCTTCCGAACCATCACCCAGTCCCAGGGCGATCGGCAAAGTTCCCATCAAAGCCGCCGCCGTCGTCATCATAATCGGGCGAAAGCGCGTCAAGCAAGCGGCAAAAATAGCATCCATCGGGTTTTTGCCTTCTTTTCGCTGCGCTTCTACGGCAAAATCCACCATCATAATGCCATTCTTTTTCACAATTCCTACTAATAAAATGATGCCGATTGGTAATAGGTAATGGGTAATTGGTAATTGGTAATTGGTAATTGGTTATTTCATAATTGTTATTGCTTCTTCCCCCCTTGGGGGGGGTAGGGGGGGTTCTTCTTCCTTATCCCATAAATTGACCGATCTTTTTGCGCCACCAGCTACTTCTCTTTCCGAACTTCGCGTCCTTCGCGTCTTCGTGGTTCGTTGAAAACTTCTTTTTCACAACTCATCGCTAGGATTGCATTTTCCTTGTTAATAATGCACCAAAACCGGCAGAAGGCAAACCGGATAGAATGGTAATCGGGTGCAGGAAATCTTCGTAGAGAATGCCGAGAATTAGGTAGATCACTAAAACTGCGATCGCCAACAACAAACCCAGACTCGGTAGCGAACTTTGAAATACTTGGGATGCGCCTTGAAAACTGGTAGCAATGCTGTCAGGAATTGTGTCGCTAATGGCCGGACTCAGAATGCTGGTGACAATTTGTTCTTCGTCTCCTACTTGTTGGAAAACTTGATTTGCTTTGGCGGGGTCGATGTTCCAGTTGACTGCTAAATCTGTACTAATTTTTTGCAAGTCTTTGGATGCTGCATCTGCTTTCATGTCTGTTTTTTGTACCCGCACGCTCAGGGTTTTTACAGAGGTGACGATGGGTAAAATCGGGTGGATGCCTTCATCTAAAATTGCGTCTTGAACTTTGCCGAAACGCATGATGACTCCGCGTTCCCCAGCACCTACTAGGGCAAAGGGTTTTAAGATCAGGGAGGTAATGACTAGGACAATGCCGCCGGCGATATAGAGACTCAGGTTGTAACGACGCATTTTCATGGGAAACACTATTTGTATAAATTTGTTAATTTGTATTAGGCTATTTAGCCCTTTCCTTAAGATCGTAACTTGCTATTTAGGATATTGCCTTTCATAAATTCATTTATTTGATTCATAAAAGTCATAGGGTTGTGAGTATCTAAAATTACCTTCACAGTCTCAGTAATAAGACTATGACTAAAAAATTAAGGGCTATCCCGATCGCCTTCAGGGGGCCAACAAAATTTATCGCCATCAAATATAAAGAAATCAAGTTCAAAAATGTGGCAGAATAGGTTAAGGTTAGATGAGAGCGGTTGAATTGAGGTAACATTGAGGTCTAAATGCAGCAGCAACACCCTTGGCCTGAGACAATTGAAGAGGCGATCGCCATTCAAGAACAACTCCGGTCCTTGGTAATTGCCGAAAACCAACTGTCAACAGTGCGGTACGTTGCAGGGGTAGATGTGGGCTATCACAGTTCAGATGCGGTTTCGCAGGCTGCTGTAACGGTTCTGAGCTTTCCTGATTTACAGTTACAGCAGCAGGCGACGGCTTGTAGTGTGACTGCTTTCCCTTACGTTCCCGGCTTCCTGTCTTTTCGAGAAGTGCCTGCCGTTCTCCAGGCTTTAGAAAAGCTCGATCAGATGCCAGACTTAATATTGTGCGACGGTCAAGGGTTGGCTCATCCGCGCAGGTTCGGTCTGGCCTGCCATTTGGGAGTTTTGACCTCAATTGCGACCATCGGAGTTGCTAAAACTCGATTTATTGGGGAACATTCAGATGTAGGTTTAGAGCGGGGGAGTTGGCAGCCTTTGCAAGATTGCGGACAAACCGTAGGTGCAGCACTGAGAACTCAAACAGGAGTAAAGCCGATTTATGTTTCGATCGGTCATAAGGTAAACTTAGTAAGTGCGATCGATTATGTGCTGCGCTGCGCCCTGAAATATCGCTTGCCAGAAACAACGCGATCGGCAGACCAGTTAACGTCTGGATAATTGGCTAAGCCGGAAGACATCCACAAAATCAAAAGTAAAAAGACAAAAAAGCATCCCTCTTTGGACTTTTGACTTTTAGTGATTCAGGTGTCGCCAGCTGTCAAAAAATCCTTTGAGTCGAGAAACATTGGGTTTTTGGTTCCATCCTTCTAGCGAAATAAAAAATGACTATACCTGAGAAAGAGGTATCAAAGTCGAGAGATTGTTAGAGTAATTCAAAGACAGTAACTCGGTTAAAGATTGACTCAGGAAACTTACAGCGCCAAATGTGAAAGATTTTTGCTTCACATTGGTAAATTAGGACTTATGCAAGAAAAAACACAAGGAACCGGGTTTTTTAAATCTTGTCGCTGGCTGTAACGATGTTTTTTCGTAAAAAAAACCAGGCTTCTGCATAAGTCCTATAAACTCATGAACCGATCGTCCTTCTGGTCAAACCTATGGTTTAAACTGGTATGATGACGTTTCATGATTTACGGCCACAAACCCGATCGCTGACTTGGATTACCAACTACAGTGGCAGACTAAGGTGCGATCGATCCAAACAATTAGACAAAAAACAAGGAGACAGTCATGGCTGAAAAAAGCAAACGCGGATTCGCTTCTATGGACGCAGAAAAACAGCGCGCAATTGCTAGCAAAGGCGGAAAAGCTGCCCACGCTAAAGGTACTGCTCACGAATTTACTTCGGAAGAAGCGAGACAAGCAGGTCAAAAAGGCGGCGAAGCTGTCAGCAGAAATCGGGAGCACATGGCTCAAATTGGTCGCGAAGGTGGCCGGAAAAGCCGCAAAACCGAAGCTTAAGTCTGCTAGCAATCCACACACTTAAGGAAATGTGGTTTGACAGTGGGATGACTCAAGCAATTAGCAAACACTGTTGGGAGGAAAAAAAATTGCAGGCGCTAACAGCTTGCAAACACCAATTTCTCTCTCGACAAAAGTCTATCGAATAGAAAAAAGCCCCCTGGTGGGGCTTTTTTGTTTGGATAATTATGGGTAAGTAAAATTTTTCTATATCTGAGGAAGCAACAAAATCATGACAAACCAGCTTACTTTAGAATGGACTGAGGCTGGGGTGCGTAAACATCAGACCATTGAAAACGGACAGCCGAGCAAAAATCTGGGAACGGTGAGAATCGGGCGCGACCCCGGTAAATGCGATCTAATTTTGTCCCATCCAACGGTATCGGGACTCCACATCGAAATATTTTTTAATCCCGCATCCCAGGAGTTTGAAGTGCGAAATTTGCGCCCAAGCAATCCGTCACTGGTAGATGGGAAAATTCTCGCCCAAGGGGAGGCAAAATTGAGGTCTGGTAGTCGCATCCGTTTAGGTGAAGTAGAACTGGAGGTGGTTTCGGTATCTGCGACGGAGGTTGGGATTGTGCCGACGGTGTTGCTATGGGAGAAACAGACTCAAGTTTCTGCCCAGCCCACAGTGCCTTCAACCTATGGTTTGCTGTGTCCTAAGTGTGCTCGCACTTCGCCCTATGCTCAATTGAGTGCTGGGTGTCCCTGGTGTGGTACTTCTTTGGCGGCGGCTGCTAGTGTGTTTCTTTCCCCTTAATCGCAGTTGAAGTCAGGGGAGATTAGGGCCTAGACTTAACTTTAAACAATTGCAGATGCTACGATCGCGGATGTTTTAAAAATAGTCATGAATTCTCAACCTTGGCGCCTGCGACTCACTTGGGTAGATACTGTTACCGGGGATCGGCGCTCCCCCATATTTGACTTACCCATCGCTTTAGGACGAGTTTTTGAAGCTATGCCTGCTACCATTAATGGCGATCGAGTTTCTAGAATTGAGCTCAAAAGCAGTCAAGTTTCTCGCTTCCACGCCGTGATAGCCTCCGAAGCCGAGAGTATCGTATTAACTGACACTGGCAGTCGCAACGGTACTTTTGTCAATGGGGTGCGCCAAACTCGGTGCGTGCTCGCCAATGGCGATATGCTACAAATAGGACCCTACGCGATCGGCATTTCTTTTGCGGTTAATTCCATAGAAACACCCTCTGTCAATTCTCATATTTTCTTTAACCCCCAGACAAATAGCCCAGACTCCGCCATCTTGCAGCCTGCGGTGTCACCACCTTCAGCCAACGTCAGTAGAGGGGAGTTTCCGCCCATGGAATTTTTGCAGGCTTCCGAGGTGACAATCCGATCGCTCCAATCCATGGGAATGCCCGTAGCAGAGATAGATTGGGCAGCCATTGGAGGCGGTTTGGGCAGCTTTATTTGGGTGGATTTGCTCAGAATTTGTGGGGTGAAGAGCGATCGAATTGCCGTTTTGGGCATGGAAAATCAGCCTTACGCCCGCTACCGTCGGTTATGTCTGAATTCTCAAATTCCCCTCCACGAACGGCTACGATCGAATTCTGACTCTTGTCCAGACAATATTTGGGGTTGGCCTCCCTATGCCCTGCGGGAAGCTGGGCAGGAATTGCTCAAGGGTCACTTGGGGGTGTCCCTGAAGTTGATATGGCAGGTGTTTGCGGAACCGACTTTTGCTGAAACTTATACGCCTCGCGCGGGGAATGTGTTTGATTCTATTGACAGGGAGGTCGATCGCATTGGCTGGAATCAGATGTTTCGCTATGCTAGGGTGCGGGGAATTCGCAAAACAGATGACGGTAGGTACGCGATCGCTTATTCTAAATCCAATGCCCAGCAACGGGAGCACGCTTTTTTGATCGCCAAATACGTGCATTTAGCCACGGGCTATCCAGCCATTCAATTTTTGCCAGACTTGCAAGCTTATCGCGAAACCACCCAGGATTTTAAGTCCGTGGTGAATGCTTACGAAAACCACGATGAGGTTTACAAACAGTTGGAATCCCGTGGTGGAAGTGTGTTGTTGCGCGGGCGGGGAATTGTGGCTTCGCGGGTGGTGCAGCGACTCTACGAAGCCAGACAACGCAACCAGAATATTCAAGTATTGCATTTGATGCGATCGCCCAAACCTGTTGGCAATACCTTTAATCTCGCACAAAGAAGCGTCGAAAATCACTACGAATTTCAACCTTTCAATTGGCCCAAAGCTTGCTGGGGCGGGGAACTACGGGTGGTGTTGGAAAATTCCCCAGCGGAATTTATGCCCCAGTTGCTGACAGATTGGGGCGGCACTACTACTGCTAGCCGCAGCGACTGGCGACGTATGGTGCAAGAGGGTTTGAGTCAAGGATGGTATCAGATTACCTTTGGGGAAGTGGAGCGAGTTGAGCGCGACAGTCGAAACCGCACGGTGACTTACATTCGGGAAAAAGAACTCAAGGGACAAATTCAGTTAGAGGCTGATTTTATTATTGATGCTACGGGTTTGGATGCTAAGGTGAAAACCAGTCCTTTGCTGGAGGATTTGGTGATGCAATACAATCTGCCCTTGAATGGACTGGGACGTTTGAGCGTGCAAAAGGATTTTGAGATGTTCTCCATGCGGAATGCTTCTGGGAGTAAGGGGGATGGGCGGATGTACGCAGCGGGTGCGATTACTTTGGGTGGTCATTATGCGCCGGTGGACAGTTTTTTGGGCTTGCAGTATGCTGGTTTGCGATCGGTGGAAAGTCTGGCCAAAGCCAAGGCTCCTGGTGTTCGGAAATTGAGCGTTGTGCGATCGTTAGTACAATGGTTAAAGTGGATTTTCAATCAATCTCCAGGCTAAAATTCCCAATCAAAAATCCGATGACTCCTACCTTATTTGGTCGCTGGCAAACTCGAATCTTGTTATTTGCAACTGTAGGCGTTTTAGCAACACTGCCTTTTTTTCTGGGTTTAATTGGCTCCCAATCAGGAGCCATATTTTTCTGGATTTTAGCCTATGTAGGCATCTTTGGCATGGGTTGGGATATTTTATATATCTACATTCAACATTTCCGTTGGGACCGAGATTGGCCTGGTGCTTTTCAATTGCTGGCGGGAATTTGGGAAGCAATTTTTGTGTTATTTTTACTCAAAATTGTCGGTTTACCGGGCATACCTCCGCAGGATTTGGAATT
>NZ_JAHRFC010000133.1:0-10123 GCF_020883015.1 Microcoleus sp. CAWBG640 | reverse complement strand
GGTTTGCGTTTGGGCGTACCGGTGATGGTGGGCGTGAAGAATGCCACCCAGGTGATTCGGGACGGCACTATGCTGACGCTGGATATGCAGCGGGGTTTAGTTTATTCCGGTGCCAGAGGTGGCGGGACTGACGGCGAACTGGATGTTTGATGGCTGTTCTGAGTGATGAGTTGTGGGGTTTGAATTCTACAACTCATTGCTTTTTGTCTGGCGGTTGTGCTAAGGTTATTAATTGTCTGTGCCGATGTAGCTCAGGGGTAGAGTATTCGATTCGTAATCGAACGGTCGTGGGTTCAAATCCCACCATCGGCTCTGGGTTTGGGCGATTTCCTGTGATGGGTGATCGCGGTTTTGTCTCAAAACTGTCTCAAAAACGCAGCAAAATCGCCCCGAAACCCCCACCAGAGGTTTGGTGAAAGTGTCCCAAAAATGGGACACTTTTTAACCGTGATCGTTTTTGTCTTTCCTTGTTCCGGTTTTTTTTGGAAAAGTTTGGCTAACTCTTCAGTCCTCCAAATCCCCCAAATTCAAGAATTGATAAGAGAACCTTATCCTCTAATTCCCCCCGAAAAACTTTTTGCACCTATAACTCCCGCTTATCCAAAAACTGCTTGATTTTTTTTCGGCGGACTTTTGCTGCAACAAGGCGGTGGTCTAACAGGTAGACTTTGCAATGCGGCTTCCACCAGTCCCCTTTGAGGAAAAGCAGTCCTTCCTCCTGGCAGAGTCCTGGGGGCAAACCCTTGACTTGCGGAATTTTTTCCAGAAGCTGTTTTCCGACTAGCGGCACCAACTCCTCACGGAAATTCCTGACAGGGGAGGCTTTTAACCGGTAGCGGTTGGAAAGGTGGCGGCTCACAGTCGCGGTGGAAATTCCCCGCGACTGTGCGATCGCACCGTGACTGCCTCCGTAGAAGCGGAATTCCGAGCTGCAATAGAAAAACCGATCGCTCTTTCCCAGTACCCGCGCCGGATAGCCACAGGTGTGCAGATCGCTCGGTTTGACTATTTCAGTCGGAGTTTGCCCAGGGTCCAAGCCCTGAGCTTTTATTTGCTCGACTTCCTCTAGCCTTTGACGGTAGAGAGAGGCTCTTTGCAAATTTTGGGCTTCCACTTCTGTAGCGATTATGTGGATGTTAGCCAAATCATCAATATTTATGGCCGCGATCGGGCCGATTTTTTCTATCCCGGCAAGAGCGATCGCTTTTTCAAAACTGCTGTAGTAAACAGTTACCCAGTCCCCTGACTGCTTGTAATCTCGAATTAAGCCAGATTTTTTCGCGGAGCCTAGTTGTCTTCTGACGTGACCGATACTGCGGCCAAGAATCCTACTTGTCGCCAGTAGGCTAAATTTCCCAACTCCCGAACCTTTGGACTTGCCTGCGTGGTTCAAGCGTGAAGTGTCGGACCGACGGGCTAAGAGCCAAACCGCTAACTGGCGGCCAAAGCTGGCAAAAAGTCTAGCTGGGAATCTTACCAGATCTAAGTCTTCTGGACTTGTGTACTCGCTATGCCAGTTTTCGCATACTTCAACCAGCCAGTCGGGAACCAACACCGGGGGATTTTTTAGTGGTGAATTTAGCCAGCAGTAAGGTTTGCCAGTGTCCGGGTGCAGACTTGGTGGCAAAACGCTCTGCGTTCCCAGCCACCGAAATTCTAGGCACTCCCCTTTCCCGTCCTGGTCTGTAACGCCGGTGTAAATTTTTCGGTTTCTTAAGCGGCTCCAATCTTTCTCTGGTACCGAGAAAAGGACTTGTTTCCTACCAGGACGGCCGCTAGTCCATGCGGTGGTCCTGGTAAACTCTGCTAGGCTGTTTTCTCCAGCTAATTTAACTAAAAGATTGACCGCAGATTCCCCGTCAAAATCGACTGCTAGCAGTCCGTTTCCGAGCTTCAGCCCGATGCCGGTGGCTTTCCCACTTTCTAGCTCGGCTAGTATTTCTAGGCGAACGTATTCGTGGGTGGTCCAATTTTTTTTATACGGCCGCTTGCCTTTAACCGGGACAAGAGGCCAGTCGTCAGGAATTGATAGCAGAGTTGGTAAAGTTTGCACTGGTTTCTCCGCTAAAAATCTAAAATTGTTAGCTTTTTAACTTCCTCAGACACTGTGCGTTTTTGAAGTTCCCCGTCTTTAAAGTATTTGACCCAGACTCCGGGAATCCCTCCTGATGAAAAATTAATGCCCGCCACTTTCCCGAAAATCATTGGTTGCCTGTGGTGACACACAGTTTGACCTGTCTTGAATTCAGTTATTAACTCTAAATCTTCTAACTTGCTTTTTAGCGAGGCTAAGTTTCTAGTTTCCCTTTCTGTCGGCTTCTTTGACTTCCCTTTTTTGATCACGTCGTTTAACTCTGTTAGCCGTTCTAGAGTTGCAGACCTTTCCCGTTCTATTGCTCGTTTCAAGTCTTCAGACAAACCATTCTCTTGGTTGCTTGTTCTTTTGAGGAACTCCTCTACTAGCGGCTGTTTTCTTATCACGCGAATAAAAGTGGAGTAAACCGCAATTCTCTCCCCTTTTTTATTTTCTACGAGGACTTTGCCGTCAGGGGTATCTAGCTCGATTATTCTCATATCCTCGTCGTTGTCGCGAATCTTGACAAGGAATCCTACTTGTGGCGGACAAACTTCCCAAGGCTCTAAAGTGATTTTAGTTGGCGTGTTTTCTGTCGTTTGGTGTGGTTCACTATGAAGCGGAGGATTGTCTAGTTGGTTTTGTGGTGACTCTAGCAGTTCGATGTCACAATCTCCGGGATTCCAATCGTCTAAATTCCACTTCCACAAGCCTTGTTTGCCTGTTGCTGGAATTGGCCTGATCGCCCGAACATTCTCAAGCTTCCAAGCGTAGCGCCCAACTTCCCAATCGCCGCAACTTAGCTCTATATCAGGCTGGGTTCTCATGAAATCGGCATCCATCAAAATGCAATCGGTCAAGTCTGCGAGTGCAACCACTACACCCAAAGGAACTTCGACCTCTGGAATCCCCAACAAACTGATCAAGACTTCATCTTGCTCAAATTTTTTGCCCGCATGGATTGCGATCGGTCCGCGATAATTCGTCGGCCATGATCGAGTCTCATAATGCTTTTCACCTGCTGCAATGAGAGAAGCCCACGGCTGATGCAGGGTGATTGCTGTAAAGTATTTTTCCTCACTATGAAGCGGAGGATTGTCTAACTGGTTTTGTGGTGACTGTGTTAGCTCGATTCCACCTTGGCAAAGTTCCACCATTTCTACTATTGCCGACTCAGCCTCGACTAACTGCTCTTGTAACTTTTGGTTTTGTCTTCTTAGTTTTTCAATCTCTACTTCCGCATCTGTGTCTACCGCTGATTCTAATTTTGTGTGATTGGTTGGCAAGAATTGCGCTAAATTTTTAAATAAGTTGCTAGCAAAACTTTCCTTTTCCTGTTCTGGTAAAGCAATCAATTGAGCTATCAGCAAGCTGTTTAAGTCGGAATCTTTAACCAAAGACTCCACTACTTGTCCAGCAAACCGCTCCTCCCAATTCTTTACGAATTCTGCTGGTGTCCCACGGTGTGAGTAAGGCGTTAGGGTTAGTCCGGTTGGCCAGCGATTACTGTAGATTTTGTCTTCATCAGGAAAGTAGTAATAAGTGTTTTTTCCACTTTCCCAGACTAAATTTTCATCCCAACTTTTATCTTTGTAAGAATTTGTGTTAAAAGTCTCTTTCACTAGCTCTAACTCGGCGTAGGCTACGTCGATCGGCAACGTCACTCCGTCTAAAACTACTAAGGCTTTTTTTCCGGTTCTGTAGGTGTAAATTTCTCCCTGTCTCCCCTCTAAACCCTTGGCAAACAAGACGACCTTGTCTCCCTTGCTGGCAATACTGTCGTCTAAAGGGGTGGAAGGTTTTTCTGAATCTTTCAAAGCCCTTAATTCGTGAGCTTCAAAGCAAACTGGCTTGACTCCACTGTCGTCTAATTCGACATAGATTTGACCGAGTTTATCGACTTTTCTAACCGTTCCTCTGCTGGTTTTTGGTGTGTCCAGTGCCTCTACCCTTACGCCTTGACTAAAATTTTTTTGGATGGCACTTCTGTAGTGTTCTGGCTCGTTAGAAAACTTGTAAACTGCTAGTTCTAAGTGCTTGGTTGTGGGGTTCCTTTCTTCTGATTTTGCCAGCTTTTGTGCAAATTCTATTGCTTGCAACCTACTTCCTACCTCTGGCAGTTTCTTAAGTAGTTGGGCTTGCGGTCCGGTGATTTTTAGCGATACCGACTCGTCATACTGTCGCGCTACTTCTGCCTCTAGTTCGCTTATCACTTTCTGATTTTCAATAATCCGGTAAGCACTGGAGGTTGATTTGCCGAATTCTGTCAGGCAGTAGGATTCAAAGCTTCTGTAACCCAGTGCTTTGTAAGCTTTTCGTTCTCTTGCCTCCAAGAGTTTTGCACCCAGGTTGTCGAACCCGTTTTTTATGGCGACCGTTATCTCTTCAGCTTCTTTGGTATCCATTTCAGTTGCGGGCATCCGACTGGCTTTTGGCGTTTCTGTGGCTAGCATTTCTCTTCTTTTTGGTGGGGTTAATGAAGGGAAAGCGATCGCACTACAGGAGTGGATCGCGACAGGTTTTTGAAATCTATTTGTAGTCTTCTCGGTGAGGCAGAATTTGCCACCCTGGGGTTTCAATATTCGTCAAGTCTTCGCCAGTTGTCTGCACGTAGCAGAATTGACTGGCATCTGTTTGAGCGAAATAATTGCCTTTCCAGTGGATTACTTTCGGCAACTTGCGCACTTCCACGATTGCTAATTTGGTCGTCAAATCGTCAAAAACTAAGCTTATTTGTGTTTTCACTTGTTACTCCTAGGTTGAGAGGAAGGCGATCGCACGGAAGCTGTGCGATCGCGCAAAAAACGCTGTAATTTCTTCAATTCAAAAAACAATCGTCTTACCGCATGGTGTTACCTCACTACTGAAATCCCTGCGACCGCTTCCCGGTGGTGGCGGCTTGTCGGGGGGTGTTCGTTGGTTGCCCGTAGAAATCAGGATTGCTGGTGTCGAAATGGCACATAACCCGATTTGTGGTTTCCGCATTTTCACGGAATTATTTTTCTAGGTGGCGGGCTTGTCTACGTAAAAAGCGCAGACAAGAGATATCTTTGATTTGGTTGTGCTGTGGAGTTACCGGAACCGACCGTTTCTCGCTGCTCACGCTCATCAGGGCTTACAGGGCTAGTCGCGAAAGGGGTCTGCTGCCGGAAACTCTTATATTTGTAGTAGGCAGGCTGGTGATTGGCGTCCGCAGCCTGCCTACTTTGTTGTTTATGAGGCTAGTCAAATTAACAAGCTTTTTGCTTGTCAATTTGACTAGATATCAATATAATATGGTTACAGACATTAAAAGTCAACCAACGTTAGGACATTTCCCTTTGAGTACCTTTCTCCAACAAACAGGATTCTCTTACGAGCGACTAGCCGGTGCCATCTCCCATATTTCTGGGCAAGAGGTGTCTGCTAGTACGCTCCGTAGGAGGGCGAGAGAGGGGAGCCGAGGGTGGGAAAAGCTTGCCCTTAGTGGGGTTCAATGGCTTGCCTTGTGTCAAATTTGTGGGGTTCCACCCGAGAAGCTTCATGAGTTTGTTAGGTTCCCTGAAAAGTTTTTGCCTGTACAGAACCTTGAAAATTAAATAGTTAAAACCGGAATAGCCGGAAGCTGACATCCGATCGACCTAGTGGAACAATATTGATATCCCGTCGAATTGTTCCACTATGAATACATGGCCAAAGTGGCTCCCTTATCCTCTGTCTTGGATACGAGCCTTCAGCTTGACCTATATTTTTACGGCGCTAGTTTGGTCTCGATTTCCCTTCCAACACAGTGACAGCGTTGTTGCTGTTCTAATTGGAGCATGGGCTACCGTACCATTTCTGTTTACCTTTTTCCATTGGGTAATCTCGTCTGTGGCAAAGTTTTTGTTAACACATTTGCCTGCGCATCCAAAGCTCAACCCAGTCCGTCAATACCTAACTGACCGCTGGTCTGGTTCAGAACGATCGCACTGGAGGGAAGGATTGAACGCTTTTATCGTCAGTTTTGTCGCGTTCACGATCTCGTTGTTTGTGGTGTCTTACCTGACGCCTGTTCCCAGCAAAGTCGATGCTGACTACGCGCGTGGTTTTTACCTACTGAGAAAAAACTTACTTCGACTGAGAGTCGAACTCATTCCAATCGGAATGTTTTTGGTCTCAGCTTACCTGTATCAGTACGACCTATGGGCGCGGCACCGGCGGGCTGCAAAGTCTGTTGCCAAAACTAAAACTCCTGGACCTGGACAGAAAAAAAAGCGATCGCCCACAGGTAATTTGCCGGCCCCCGATCCAGTAGAGCAAGAACTTAATAAGCTCAAGGCAGAATCTGGGATAAATCAGATGAAAACAGTGCGGCGTGAAGTATCCTCGGTTCTCGATATTCCAGAATGGTACGTTTTTCGTAGTGGCAAATCTGAAGGACCTTACACCAAATTGCAATTGTTGGAAATTCAAGAAATCACGGCTCGAACGAAAGTGCGACGCGGGCTGACTGACTGGCGACGCGCCGCTGAAATCCCAGAATTGGAGACTTATCTCACCGAAAAATAAGTCTGGGAATCTTTGGCATACAAAGGTTCCCAGATTTTGTTAATCTCAACTGATTTTGCTCTTGGCCAGGGCAAAAATAATCAGAGGGGAAGACGGCCTCCCAATAAAAATGTCCCATTTTTGGGACATTTTTATTAACCAAGCTTATTGACAATCAAATACTGAGGTTCGCTACACGCCTCTCCAGACTTGCGGGTGACGCCGCAAGATTAACGCTCTAACCAAGCTACGGGCGATCGCTCTGGGTAGATCCGGCGATCGCCTTTCCTTACCAACCTCTGAATCTATTATGTCAAAAATCAAACTCAAAAAATACGAGCAGGCGATCGCAATCCTCCCTCGATGCAAGACTTTGGATCGATTGGTATTGTACGGCAACCTCAAAAAAATGGGCTATCGCTGGAGTGTGAGCGATCGTAGGTGGTGCTTGTGAGGTGATTTTATGTACGTCATTTCTCCTCGATGCGCCTCTTTTTTTGCAGCCGACAGCGAATATCCTGACTTAGAATGTGGCGAACTCGCAGCCAAGCGATACCTGCGGTTGATCTATTCTGTCGATTTTCGGTCAAAACTTGGTGGTAACGACCCCGACCTCGAAGGTTCGCCGTCTGCCAACAACGTCCTACTACCAACCAATGTGCTGACGATCGGGAGACGAATTACCCCAGCGCTCAGAACAAAAATCCTTCGGGCATTAGAGGTGTTTCCTACTAAAAGTGATGTCAGGGTTTATGAATTGTTTTTCGAGGTTAAATCTCGTGGTTTTGTGTACGACTACAAACGGAAAGTGTGGGAGTTTCAGACGAAATGGAAAAGCTTACATTTGAGCAAAAACTAAAAATTCGCGACTATTTTGACGATCCGAATTACCCACAACCTCACGGCGAGGTTATGGCAGTCCAATTACTGTCGGCAATGATTGCCTCTGGTAAATACGAACTCGATCAATATCCCAGGCTCGTTGAAGCTGCTATCCGATTGACGGGTATTTTGGTAGTTCAGCTTGACAGTCAAATGTGTGAATTACGCGAGTTAAGGGGTGAGTATCCAAAGCCTCCAGCCTCAGAGAAAGACGCGAATTTTGACGACTCTGAGGCTTATGACCCCATCCCCTTCTGAATACGAGAGTGATAGTGACAATGTAACCTAATATCTTCCTCCGTTTTTTAGAGAAAAGTTTGGTGGAGTTGTGTTCTCATGAAGTTTTTCTTTTTTAGTTTTTGTCACTCTCAATTAAAATGCCCCTGCGCTGATACCAACAGCCAGGGGCGGATCACCTTGATTAAACCAAGCAGGCGATATGACAAAGATAACATCCCCTCGACATCTTGATCTAAAAACTTTTAGATCTCTCACTAACTGGTCTGTGTACAAGATTGCCCGCGAAACGGATATCCCCTTACAGAGTCTGTACAATTACCTGAAAGATCCTACTGACCCCAAATACAGGGAGCAAAAGCCTTTTATAAAAAGGCTGCTGGGCATGATTTACTCTAGTTTAGATTCCTGAATAGACTAGCCCTCTCCTTTACTGGAGGGGGCTTTTTTGTGCCGATTTGAATCGATTCAGTTTCAGTTTAGTCAGCGACTAATAGTTTGTCACTGGCTAGTACCCTGTTATTCCGATCGTTGTTAGTTTTAATTTAAATCGATTCCAAATTGATTTTAAGTCAACAAACGGCACAAGGAACGGAGATTATGGATTTTGCGCCAATTAAGCCTCACTATCAGCTCTTTTTTGTTAAAATCAAAACTCAGCAAGCGCCTAACAAATCCTGTGTGGTCGAAGTGCCAGCTCGTACTTCTCAAGAGGCTGTAGAAAAAACAGTTAACGGTGGCGCCCGCGAAGCGGGCCGTTACGACTGGATCTCTATTACTTGTGGCAACGAAACAACTGAGCGTCCGCCACATTCTGGGGGCTGTCGCAAGAATTGATTTTTTTTTCAAAGGTCTGTGAGTTTCTTCAACCTTTTTTAGTTACATTAAGTTACTTAGCCCTCTCCTTTCCGGAGGGGGCTTTTTTGTGCCGACTTAAATCGATTCAGTTTCGGTTTAGTCAACGACTAATATTTAGTCACTGGCTAGTACCTTTTTCGTGACCACCTCTCTATTGTTAATCTATCGATTTGAATCAATTCAAATCGATTCAAATCGATTCAAATCTATTCATCAATAAGGAGTTGAATTATGGAGGCTGCAAGTATTGAAAGCATTGACTTTGGTGACGGTGACGGCAATGTGGCGGTAGTGGTTGAATGTGAATCGATTCATGAATCGATTCACCGGGAGAATGAATCGATTCACCAATGG
Source organism: Microcoleus sp. CAWBG640 (assembly GCF_020883015.1). NCBI lineage: Bacteria > Bacillati > Cyanobacteriota > Cyanophyceae > Oscillatoriales > Microcoleaceae > Microcoleus > Microcoleus sp. CAWBG640. Next base: position 1,209 of record NZ_JAHRFC010000133.1, on the reverse strand, counting down.
GTGTCATCTGCCGAGGCCAAACATCGCCTTCGGATAAAAAATCAAGCAGAGTTTGTGCGAGCGATCGCTCAACTTACTGATGACCACCATATCCCTCAGTCAGTTTTGCGACGTGGCAGAGCGAGAAACACCGAATACTCTGAATTTGCGATCGCCTTGGTTGGTGCGCTCCCGAACGAGAAGGCTTTTAACAAACTGAAACGTGAGTATTTTGGCGGTACTGAACAAGTGAGCATAACTGCACCACTGAGGTTTAAGGAAAGTGCTGATAGCCAATTAGCTTCGTCTAGCTTGCAAATTGTGGGTTTACAGCAACAGGCTCAGTTAAGACTTCAGCAACTCCAGCAACTGTATGGGCAGTGGCAAGACGCAGAAATTGCTGAAAAATCCGCACAACAGAAAGACTCAGAAGCGCAGCAGGCGCAGTGGGAGTTAGAGTGCATTGACGAGGTTATGCGAGAGGAAATGTTTAAGAAAACTCGCAAGCGTGAAATCAAGCAAATGCTTAAAACTTCTACGGGGGCAGTTTGATGACTTGCCAAAAAACTCTCAGTAAGCAATCCACGCTGCTGTTGCCGATTTGAGGGCTGAAGGTGTCACAGATGCACGGGGAATTAATTGGTCAAGTTAAACATTTAAGGGATTAACAATGCTTTCGAGAGTTATTCAGCAAAACCCCCTTGCACAAAGGGTTGGGCAATTTTTCAATCAAACCTATTCTAAGTTTGGAGTATTGTCTGACGACGACGTTCGTGAGAGTTCGTTACAGGCCAAGGACGCGAAGGAACAAGTTAGAAAAGCCAAGATTTTTGCCAAAAATTTAGCAACAATCGAGGATTGCCAGAAAGAGATAGAGGAATTGGCGCTGGAGGCTATTAAGCACGGATTCAAAACCAACGAAGCAATTGTCAAATTTATTGCTGATGGTTTGCGGGCTGCGGGCAAACATGAAGCGGCACTCGCTTTCGAGCAAGCGAGTCTCAATCTGGATCTGAGCGTAATAAAAGCTGAAAGTACATCAAAAATCGGACTTAAAACCGTAGAGGCGCAATCCGAACTTGCACTCATCTTGAAGAAATATGGCATTAGACATCTCCCAAAAAGAAATAGTTTGCCGATCGCTCTTAAATTATAATGGAATTTTACCTCAAAAAACATGAGCCAGCTCCGAGAATATCTTGAAAAACATCCATCCGAGACTCAAAGAGT
>NZ_JAHRFC010000132.1:0-10196 GCF_020883015.1 Microcoleus sp. CAWBG640 | reverse complement strand
GTGAAGATAATTTACAATTATAACTGGGTGGAATTGATACAGAAAAACTTATATTTAACCGAGCTTGAATATATCGATCGCTCCTGCTCTCAGTTTGCGATCGATTATTCAGCAAACCCTATTTATTTTCTTCCTTCGTGTCCTTCGCGTCTTCGCGGTTCAATAATTCCATATTCTTTAAGTGGGAAGGGGTAGCTTTTCAATCCAAAATCCAAAATTTAAAATTGAGTAATCCTTTCTAGCGCCGATACGCCAAAGCAAAGCGATCGATTCCCGCTAAATCAGCAAATATCTGAACATCGCAATAACTCCCCTGACTTTCCAGTATTTCAACTACCGCCTCAGCTTGTCCAGCCATCATTTCAACCAACCAGACTCCCCCGGATTCTAAATAATCGGGAGCTGTTTCGGCTAAATGCCGGATGCAATCTAATCCATCTAAACCGCCGTCTAAGGCCAGATGAGGTTCGTGTTTGGTAACTTCCGGTTGCAGAGTCAATACTGTGCTGCTGGGTATGTAAGGTGGGTTAGATATCATGCCACTAACTTGCCCTTTCAGGAATTCTAGCGGTTCCCACCACGCACCTCGATCGAATTTAATGCGATCGCCAAAACCTAAATTCTCCGCATTCTGTTGAGCAACTGCCAAGGCTGCGGTCGAAAAATCTACAGCATAAATTGTGGAATTTGTCAATACCGAAGCTAGTCCGATCGCGATCGCCCCACTACCAGTTCCCAAATCCACCCAATTAGATTTAGTATGAAGGCGATCGGGCTTCAGCGCTTCCACAGCCAAATCAATCAGCAATTCTGTCTCAGGACGAGGAATCAGCACCGCCGGCGTTACCTTGAGGGAAAAATCTCGCCAATAGGTAGTGCCAGTTAAATACTGCACAGGCACTCGTTCCTGCAACCGTCGCTTCCACAATTGGTCAAGTTCAGCTAAGGATAAATTCGATTTAATTTGGAGTAAATCTTTAAATGACTCCAAACGCAGAGCCAATTTATCCAAACTTGTCAACTCTTGCAGCAGCCATTCTAGTTCGGTTAAGGAAACATCAGAATCGATCGCCTCTACCTTAGCTCGATCGATCCACTGCCAAAGCTCTAAACCAGAAACAAACATGGGAATGGGGAATTGGGAATTGGGAATTGGGAATTGGGCATCGGGCATCGGGCATTGGGCATCGGGCATTGGTAACTAATGAAAACAGTCAACAGTCAACCGTCAACAGTCAACCGTCAACAGTCAACTGCCAACTGTCAACTGCCAACTGCCAACTGTCAACTGTCAACAGTCAACTGTCAACTGACTAATTATTAACGAGTTGGTCGGGGTTGGCTGGGAATTGGAGCTTGAGGTGCCGGTCTGGTTTGGTTGGATGCCGGAGGTTGACTTTGGTTCCCTGCGCCCGCGGGTTGGAGCGATCGCACAAATTCCAGTGACTCCCGTGAAGGAATCAAAATCAGTTGTGTTAAAAATTTGTCGTTTTCAGTACGCAAAGCTTCCAAAACGCTTTCCAAATTAACTACCTCAATCTTAATTGCCGTCGTTACGCTTGGCTGCTGCTGTTTAAAACGCTCCACCATTCCTTGCAATTCTTCCTTGTTAAAAAACAGAGGAATCACCTCTTCCTGACCGCGCTGAATGGTCAAATAACCATTTTCCGGGCCACCTCTAGCCAAAAACAGAGGCACACCATTGAACTCGTTGACTTGTTGCCCAGTCTGCTGAAGTACAGTTTTAGCTAACTGGACTTGCTGGGGAGTCGGAACGTAGGCAAACAATACTTCATCCGGCTTACCTTTATTTGCCTGAGTGATTTGATAAATTTCTCCGAGGGACACGGGCGTTACGCGCACCGATGCCGCCAACTGAGGATTGCTGGTTTTCAGTTTATCGACAAAAGCTTGAGCGTCCTTCTGGCTGATGAAAATTCCAGCCACAGAAGCATTACCAGTTTGACCCTGACCTTGCTTCGGTACAGAAGCGATCAGAGGTGCACCCTGAGCATCTGTAATGGTAAACACTGGAACCGATCGCAACTTTTCCAAAATTTGCGGTTCCGGCAGTGCCATTGCAGACATATTACCTAGGGGTGACGGGCCAAGCAGAGTGCTGCCGACAATCCCCAAAATTGCACCTAAACGAACTAATGATTTCATTGTTTTTCCATCAGGAGCGAGCCATCCTGAGATACATTAACGCAAAGACTTGCCCATTGACACGATCGACACTGCCTGCGTAGATGTTTATTTTTCTTACTCACAATGCAAATTTTATCACATTACGAAGAACACTCTTGATTGAGGTTCTACTAGCAACTTCTCGATCGGGACTAAAGTCTCGCTTGTTTGCCACACACCGTATTGTTTTGATTATTGGTAGTGGGCGGGGAGAGAATCGAACTCTCATACCTTTCGGTGTCAGATTTTGAGTCTGATGCGTCTACCAATTTCGCCACCCGCCCTTTTTCTTAGTTTCACTATCATAACACACCGATCGACTTTGTGCAAGCAAAGATTCATAATTTTTTGAACTGGCCCAGCGATCGATTTCCCTTGCCCGCAATACTGGGACTGGATGGGACAACTGAGAAGTCTGAGCTTGCTTGAGCATTTGCCCTAACTCCGTGCTGCTGAGGTCATCGTAGGCCCGCGCTTGGGCCAAAAAAGCATCAACATTCAGTTTGGGAGCCAAAGTCGGAGAACCTCCGGCCAGCTTCATCAACACCGATGCTACCACTTTTGAGTCCTGAGTTGCCAACAAAGCCGCGCGATCGCAAGTAAATTCAGCACATCGGAGCCACTCCAACATTTGCGCCTGCAAACCCTGGACTAGCACGGTTCCCAAAGGGGAAATTTGACCAGCCGCTAACACAATTAAATTAGCCAGAGTCAAGTAAACTCCATGTTCGCACTTCAAATGCCCCAACTCGTGACCAATTACCGCCTTAACTTCCTCATCTGTGAGCAAATCGATCAAAGAAGTGTGCATCACCACAAAAGGCTGTTTTCCCCGCATCGCAAAGGTGTAAGCATTGGGCATGGGATGCTGGCGGACATAAAGTTGAGGCACTTCCAAATCCAGAGTTTTGCAGGCATCCAATAACAAATGATGTAGGTGGGGCAATTGATTTTCCCCCACTTGGACGCTGGAAGCCAGATGTTCCAGCATGAAAAACTGTTCGCCAATTTGACCTAACAACTGCCGCACCATCAAATCCAAGCCCGGCAGTTGTTTGAGAGTATTAGTAGCTTCCAAATCGAGGGGGTGACGAAACTGGTCTGCTTTCAAACCGATGAGGGGTATGTTCGACATTTTAGTCAGTTGGGAATGGGGAATGGGGAATGGGGAATTGGTCATTGGTCATTGGTCATTGGTTATTGGTCATTGGTTATTGGTCATTAAAGTTTGTAGTAAGGACTTTTTACTAACTAATGACCCTTCGACCCTTCGACTACGCGGTTCCTGAGCGGAGTCGAAGGGCAGGGCGCCGCTACTAACTAATGACTACTGACTACTGACTAATGACCAATGACTAATGACTACTTTAAACCCGATCGCACTGGTTCGACAGGAGCCTCAACATTAGCGACTGCTGTACCCTCTTTCACCCGCTCCAATTTCGCTCCCAATTTTTGCAATTTCACCTCTAACTGCTCGTAACCGCGGTCCAAATGCTGCAAACTGCTGATGGTGGTGACACCATCGGCAGCCAGTCCCGCCAGTACCAAAGCCGCCGAAGCCCGCAAATCTGTTGCTGTGACAGGCGCACCCGACAGCATGGGCACTCCGCGCACCACTGCCACATTGCCTTTGACGCGAATGTCCGCACCCATACGGTTAAGTTCGGCTACGTGACGCAAGCGGTTCTCAAACACAGTTTCCTTAATGATGCTGTCGCCCTCACTCGTAGTTAGCAAGGCCATAAACTGAGCCTGCATATCTGTGGGGAAACCAGGGTAAGGTAAAGTTTCGATGTCTGTGGCTTTATGAATCTGACCGGGAACTATCCGCATCAGGTCGGGAGATTCTGTAATCAATTTTGCTCCCATTACCTGCAACTTAGCAATGACTGCGGTGATGTGGTCGGGAATGACTGGCGATAAACTGATTTCTGAGTGAGTAATCGCTCCGGCTACTAAAAATGTGCCGACTTCGATGCGATCGGGAATAATTGAATAGTCTACGGAGTGAAGTTTGGGAACCCCCGAAATGACGATGGTATTAGTCCCAGCGCCCTGAATTTGCGCTCCCATAGCGCGACAGAAATTCGCCAAATCTGCCACTTCCGGTTCTTGAGCCGCATTTTCAATGATGGTTTCTCCTTCAGCCAAGGTAGCAGCCATCATCAAGGTTTCCGTCGCTCCGACGCTGGGATAATCTAAATAAATTTTAGCTCCCTTTAAACGGCGGTTTGGCCCTTTGACGTAGGCGTGAACAGTGCCGTGGTCGATGTGGACTTCAGCGCCGAGGGCTTGCAGACCACGAACGTGGAGTTCCACTGGTCGGGCACCGATGGCACACCCACCGGGTAAGGGGACTTTCGCAAATCCCAAACGTGCCAGCAGCGGGCCGATGATGAAAAAGCTCGCCCGCAGTTGGCTGACTAACTCGTAGGGAGCTTGAGCGTCTATGAGTTCGCTGGCATTGATATCTAAGATATCCCCATTAGTCTTGATTTTGACCCCTACAGCGGAGAGAATTTGCGTCATCCGGGCGACATCGACTAGGGAGGGAACGTTGCGGAGACGGCAATCTTCCGGGCAGAGGATGGCACCAGCCATGACTACTAAGGCAGAGTTTTTGGCCCCACTGATTTTGACGTGTCCTTTGAGGGGCTGGCGACCCCAAATTTTTAATACTGGTTGGTCGCTTTCGGGTGAAGCTGACATATTGGATGAGTTCAGAGCTGGTTTAATGATTTTGCCCTCCATATGTGATTTGTTACTTCATACGTTATTAATTTTGGTTTCGATTTTACCCGAAAGATTTCATATGTCTAGGGGGTATCAGAAGAATTTCGGAGTTCCTACTTCCCAAACGCTCTCTGGCCTAGCCTTTCAGGAAAAGTTGCACAAATCATCCCGATCGCCCTTAATTTAATTAACTGCATCAAAATTTACAATTTTTTCAGGGCTGGCATCTGGTGGGGGTATTCTCCACCAGTTGTTGCTCAACAGGCATCCTGTGTTCTTGACAAAGGTGTAAGATATCTGTTCGATCGCGACTGCGAAAGTTGAAACTTTGTTCATCATCAGCGGTGCTTGTGTTACCTTGGAACAATTACTTAGAGCCAAAGCTAGTCCTAGCATATGGTTCACATTAAACGGATCGAACTAACTAACTTTAAATCTTTTGGTGGCACGACGGCCATTCCCGTGCTGCCTGGTTTTACCGTGGTTTCGGGTCCCAACGGTTCTGGGAAATCCAATATCCTCGATGCTTTGCTGTTTTGTCTGGGACTTTCGAGTTCTAAAGGGATGCGGGCTGAACGTTTGCCGGATTTGGTGAACAATGCCCAAAATAAACGCGGTACGATGGAAGCTAGTGTTACGGCCACCTTCGCCCTCGAAGGCGTGGGAGATGAATGGTTTGGTGATGAGGAAGATGAGGAAGATCCAGATGCAGCAGATGATTTCTCTGAAGTGCCCGCAGTACCAGCAGAAGTAGTAGAAATCCCCCAAGTCGAAAGTCCCGAAACTCCACAAAATCTTGACAAATCGAAAATCTCAAATCGCAAATCTCAACTCGAAAATCTCAAATCCTCGGAATGGAGTGTCACGCGGAAACTGCGAGTAACTCGCCAAGGAACTTACACTTCTACTTATTATATTAATGGGCAACCTTGTACCCTAACTCAACTTCACGAACAACTCAACCGATTGCGAATTTATCCCGAAGGTTATAACGTCGTATTGCAAGGGGACGTTACTAGCATTATTTCGATGAATTCCAAAGAACGACGAGAAATAATTGACGAGTTGGCTGGTGTCGCTCAATTCGATCGCAAAATCTCCTTAGCTAGGCAGAAATTGGATGAAGTTAAGGATGTGGAAGAACGCAGCCGCATTGTGGAAAAAGAGTTGATTTCTCAGCGAGATAGACTGGCTAGCGATCGCACAAAAGCGGAAAAATATCAAAAATTGCGGGCGGAACTTCAAGAAAAATCCCAGTGGGAAATTGTCCTTAAATTCCGTCAGTTGCAAAAGCAAGAATGGAAACTGCGGGAACAAATCGAAGCTGGCGATCGCCATGGTACCGCTCTCACCGAACAACTGCAAACCATTAACACTGAAATTCACACAGTAACCACAGAACTTGACGCACTAAATGCCCGCGTCAAAGCCTTGGGAGAGTCGGAATTGTTGGCGCTACAATCGACCATGGCGACCCAAGAAGCCGAACGACGGCAAATGCAAAACCGCAAGCAGGAATTGGAAACTACTGCGGGACAATTGGCAGCAAACATAGCACAAATTGAGCAAGAAATTCGGCAATTCCGGCAAAGTCTGGAGCAAATTGAGATAGAAATATCTTATGTTAAGTCTGAGCAAGCAACTTTAATCCAACAGCGGGATGAAGCGGGGCAAATTTTAGAGCAGCATCGGGAAGTTGCCAATGCGATCGCCTCGACAGCCGAAGCTTGGGTACAACAGCAAACGGAACTGCACCGCCAAATAGAAACTGTGCAACAAAGTTTGGAACCCGCTCGCGCCGAACAAGCAGCCATTGGAGAAAGAGTCGATCGCCTAGAAAGTCAAATTCAAGAACAAAACCAATCCCTGCAAGTATTAGCCCAGGAAATAGCCGGGAAAAAAATTCAACAATCCCGGCTGATGGAAACTCAAGGAATAGCAGCTTTGCAAGTAGAATCCCTGACTCAAATTGTGGCGGGAAATGAACAAGAATTGCAATTACAACAAGAAACTCAAACTCGTTTGTTAGTAGAACAACGGGAAAGACAGCGGAAATTAGATAAACTGGAAATGCAGTTTCAAGCACTCCAAGAAGCCACGGGAACTTTTACCGCCAAAGTGATAGTACAAAGTGGTATATTCGGAATTTGTGGGCTGGTAGCTCAACTGGGAAGGGTGGAACCACGCTATCAATTAGCATTGGAAATTGCGGCGGGTGGTCGGATGGGAAATATGGTGGTGGAAGATGACCGCATAGCTGCCCAGGCGATTGAATTGTTGAAACAAAAACGGGCTGGTAGGATGACGTTTTTGCCGTTGAATAAAATTAGGGGTGGTAGATTTTCGGTGAATGAAAATTTGCGTAGGGCGGCGGGTTTTGTGGATACGGCGGTGAATTTGATTGACTGTGATGGGCGGTACAATGAGATTTTTGCCTATGTTTTTGGCAGTACGGTGGTGTTTAGCAATCTCAGTGATGCTCGCCGCTATTTGGGACAGTACCGGATTGTGACTTTGGATGGGGAAATTTTGGAGACGAGTGGGGCGATGACTGGGGGGAGTTCTAGCAATAGATCGACCTTGCATTTTGGTACGGTTGATGCGTCGGAGGCACAAGTTGAAGCAAGGACGATCGCCTATGAGCAAGAACGCCTTCAGGAAATAGAACGGATTTTAGAACGGTGCAAAATAGCGATCGATCGCAGCTCTGTTGCTCTCAAAACCAGCAGTCAGGAATTGATGGAAGCTAAACAAAATTTGCGCGAACATCAGTTGCGGCTGGAACAATTAGCGACAGAAATTATCAAGCTAGAAGCCCAACAGGAACAAGGGCGATCGCAAATTACTAAAAATACTCAAGAATTAACCAATTCCCAGTCCAGATTGCAATGGCTGGTAGGAGAATTGCCAGGAAAGGAAACCGAATTGCAGCAGTACCGCCAAACTTTGGCCGAGTTGGAAGAGTCCAACAGTCATAGCGAATGGCAACAAATGCAATCTAGTCTTCGTAGCCTAGAAGCCCAACTGCAAGAGCGAGAATTGGCTCTCAGAAAGGTCCAGCAGCGGCTTTTAGACCTGGAAACTCAATTCGGGCGTTGGGAGGAGAAAATTAAAGCAGGCTGCGAGAAATTGCAGGAATGGCAAATCCAGCAACATACTTGCGCCGATGCCCTGAATCTGATAGTTTCTCAGGAGTTGGCGATCGACCAACAAATTGCTACAGCTAAGGCGGCGGTGGCAGAAATTGAGGAAAAATTGGGCGTGCAGAAGGGAGAACGCGATCGGGCAGAGTCTCAAGTCAGAGAAAAACATTTAGCCAAACAGCAGTTACAATGGCAGTTACAAAAACTGAATGAAAGCCAGCAAGAACGACGGGAACAATTGACCGCAGTTCGGGATTTATTGGCATCGGCGCGGGCGGAAATGCCCGATCCAGTCCCGTCGATTCCCGAAAATGTGGAGCAGGGAAATTTGATGGAATTGCAGCAGGAAGTAAAGGCGATCGCCAAAAGGATTCAAGCTCTAGAACCAGTGAATATGCTAGCATTATCTGAGTACAATCGCACTCAAGAACGGCTGCAAGAATTGAGTCAAAAATTGACAACCTTGGAAGGTGAACGGACAGAACTGCTGTTGAGAATCGAAAACTTTACCACCCTACGGCGACGTGCTTTTAAAGAAGCTTTTGATGCTGTAAATGAAAACTTCCAGACTATCTTTGCGGAACTTTCCGAAGGTGACGGTTATCTACAGCTAGACGATCTAGAAGACCCCTTCAGTAGCGGTTTGAATCTAGTCGCTCACCCAAAAGGTAAGCCCGTACAACGTCTGGCTTCCATGTCTGGAGGTGAAAAATCCTTGACGGCGCTGAGTTTTATTTTTGCGCTGCAACGCTACCGCCCGTCTACGTTCTACGCTTTTGATGAAGTGGATATGTTTCTGGATGGGGCAAATGTGGAGCGATTAGCTAGAATGATAAAACGACAGTCTGAACAAGCCCAGTTTATTGTTGTGAGTTTGCGGCGACCTATGATTCAATCGGCTCAGCGTACAATTGGTGTTACTCAAGCACGGGGAGCTTATACTCAAGTGTTGGGGCTGAAGTTATAGTCCCCGATTTAAGTCGTTAAAGAGATGAAAATTTTAGACTACAGTTCCAGCTCTTAGGTTAATCTGTGGAGTAAATCTCCAATCTCAAGTCTCAAATCTCATATCGACTGACCATGTTGAGTGATATATGTACTTCATTAATAAATTAGGATCACAATTAGAATGACATCCGAACAAATCTGCCAACGCTCCGATATTCTCGGCACTCAAGTCATCACCCGCGACAGAGGTAAACGCCTGGGTGTAGTTAGTCAACTGTGGGTGGACATCGACCGGCGGGAAGTTGTGGCGATCGGTCTACGAGATAATATATTTGCAGTGGCTGGAATGCCTAAGTATATGTTCCTCACCAGTGTCAGCGAAATCGGCGACGTGCTGTTGGTGGAAGATGAGAGCGCGATCGAAGACGATATTGATGTTGAAGTCTACAGTATTTTGATTAACAGCGAAGTCATCACCGAAACCGGCGAACTTTTGGGGAGAGTGCGAGGCTTTCGGTTCGACCCCGAAGACGGTAAGTTAGTTTCCATCGTGATTGCTTCTCTGGGAATCCCCCAAATCCCCGAACAAGTGCTCAGCACCTATGACTTGGGAATTGAGGAAATTGTCAGCAGTGGCCCCAATCGCTTAATTGTATTTGAAGGTTCCGAGGAAAGACTCCGACAACTTAGTGTCGGCTTGTTGGAGCGCGTCGGCTTAGGACAAGCACCCTGGGAACGAGAAGAGGACGAACAAGGCTATTATCCCAAGCCCGTGGGAACGCCAAATCAATTGGGGCCTGGAGTACCCCTAGCAGCCCCGTCCATGGTCCGGAAGACAGCAGCCCCTGTGGTGGAGGAGGTTCCTTGGGATGAGGATTCGCAGTGGAATCGGCCTGCTGTGCGACAGCCCCTGCGTCAGGTGCAACCACCTCCGGTGAATGATTACGATGATTATGAAGAGGATAATTGGGGCGGCGAGGAAGACGATTATGAGGAAGAGTACGAAGAGAAAAAGTACGATCGTCCTGAAAGTTATAGCACCAAAAAAGAGCCGGTGGTGGAATACGAGTACGAGGATGATGTGGAAGCCGATGCTTGGGCTGATGATGAAGCGCCGAAGCCTTACAAGGCTCCTCGCGTGAATATCCCTGAGAAGACTAAGACTCCTGAATACGAAGAGGA
>NZ_JAHRFC010000131.1:0-10203 GCF_020883015.1 Microcoleus sp. CAWBG640 | reverse complement strand
TTCCCGGCTCCAATTTCCACTCAGTTTTCTGTGCTGTTTGGGGAGCAATTTCAGTGGCTACTGTGATATTAATGACGTTGTTGTGCAGCGCTAAGCCCCGAAAACAGTAGCTTTTACCTGTGCGTTTGTCGGAATCGCTGCCGGTGATGTATCTATCTTGTTTGCGAAATTGGATTTCTCTAAAAGGTCGATCGATCGCAAAGGAGTCTCGATAGCGGTAGTCTCCGTCAGGTAAGCTGTTGATATTTGGTCTTATTTGAGCGATCGCTGTCGGTGCTTCTAGAGTTAGAATCAGGAAGTTTGCTTTTGGTACTTGGTAGTCAAACATAGCTGCAAAAATTAAAAATAGTAACAATATAGGTGCGATTTTTTGAAAGTGTAGATAAAGTGATTGAATCACCAACTGTCAAAAATTGTCAAAAGCATGAAAAATTCTCAATCTCAGTCTTTAATTCTGTGGCGACAAGTAGGCGGCGTGGCGGCTTTGCAGGGAGCAATTACTCTAACTTGGATGCTTTATCGATTGTATTTACCTCAACTTTTAGCGGGGTTTGGTTTTGCGGGATTTGACAGGGGAATCACTATTTTAGAGGATAGTTTGGCAATTGCGATCGAACCTTTTGCTGGCTGGCTTTCTGACAAGCAGCGTCACTGGATGGGAACTCGTTTTCCGCTGATTGTGGTGGCTACTATCCTGTCGTCGGTTATATTTATGGCGATTCCGGCTATTTTTATTTTCGGCAATCCAGTCTCTCCTCTGCGCTGGATTTTCCCTGTGGTAATTGTGGCTTGGGCGATCGCCATGGCGATGTTTCGATCGCCCGCCGTGTCGCTGTTGGGCCAATATGCAACTCAAACGCAGTTGCCCCACGCCATGAGTTTATTGGTGCTTGTGGGGGGATTGGTTGGGGCTGCAAGGCCTGTGGCGGGGGATTTTATTCTGAGTTGGGGTCCAGCTTTTGCCTTCGCTCTGGGTTCGTTTGTATTGTTGGGTGCGGTGGCTTTTTTGCGATCGGTTAACCCTGATGCTGCGGTGTCGGAATTGCCACCGGATATTGCTATTTCTGGGGCAGTTTCTATCAAAGCCTTGGGGTTAGCTGCGCTGACGGGAATGGCTGTTGCTTGGGGAACTCGCGCGATGGGAGAACGGATTTTGCCCTATGTTTTTCAAACTCAAATTGTGGGTGTTGATGCTAAGTTGTTAATGGCTGGATTTACCTTGGGTTTAGCTGTTTCTTGTTTGCTGGCTGGAGCGATTGCGGTGCGTTTGGGAAACCAAACCACGCTGTTAGCTGGATTAGTAGCAACGGCGGTTTTGTTGTTGGTAATGGTTTTGAGTCAGGGTTTTGTAATGGTGGTGGTGACTGTTTTGGCTGTGATTTTTACTAATAGTTTCATTACTACTGGTGCGATTCCTTTTGCTTTGTCTCTGGTACCTCCGCATCGGGGAGGATTGGGAGTAGGATTTTATTTTGGTGGTTTTTCCCTGGGGATGAGTTTGTATTCTATGGTGTTTGTCGCACCTTTGGCAGTTGCTGCTGTGACAACGGCGATGGTGGGGGCGATCGCCTTTTTGGTTGCTGCGGTTTGTGTCCTCGCGGGCGATCGACTTAAATTGACACCCTATGTAACAAATTAATAAGAGTTATTATACAGTTGTTATACTGTTTTCGTCGATCCCCAGCTATCGTGAATTATTATTTCATCATTTCATTTATTTGGCCGCTCTGAGCAACAATGGGAGTATGGCTCAAGCGCTGAAAAATTTTGCGGGCGCGGCATTAGGGAATAAATGAGGATACAGCTATGTTTTGCCTGACGCGAGAAACTAGAAGTTCTGGGCTAGTGGAAACCGGAAATCGGGAACTGCGAGGATCTACAACCTCTAATTCCCAGAGAACCCGCATTATCCAAGCACGGGTTTACAAGGATGAAGTTTTGGTGTCAGCGGCGCTGGCGGGATTGCCCACACTTTTGGCATCTCTGGAAAGCTTTTGTGAACAGTAAAATTGGGCAGGTTGAAACCTGGAAATAATGATTTTTTGGTCAAGTGAAATAACCCAAAACTTCCCTATTTCTGGGTTTTGATATCGAACGATTTGCTCTTGCCGCCAGATTCACCGGACTACAGAAAAAAGCTCCCTATCTTGACTATTCATAGCCCACGGATTTATCCGTGGGAGTGATATCTATTCCCGTGGTATCGGAATGATTAAACCACAGAGAACACAGAGGACACAGAGAAAGAGAAGAGAGAAATAGTAAGTAAGGGCGAAGCATGACCGCAGACAATTTATTAGCTCGCGCCAGAGATTTACAGCGGTGATGCTAGGGCATCGTACGAATATATTTGCAACACACAGATTCACCCTAGCGGAACTCATGTCTAAAATCCCACTCAGTTAATTATTTCCAGACACCAGAAAAAATATTTTTAACGGCGATCGCAATTCGATTCAAGTCTTCTTTCAGTAGCGGCGGCCAAGAAACTCCCCTGCGAACTCCTGCTTCAAATTGCTGCCAACTTTCTACTGACAGTAAATGCAGTGCCGAGATTAATTGCCGATCGAGCATGGGAGATTCTTGCAAACCCTCAAACAATATTTTTAAAGCTAATAAAATCGATGTCACCTGTCCAGGGACGGGAGAGAGTCCTTGTTGGAGGCGCATCAAGAAAGCGTCGGGATTTTTCTTTGTTTCCAGGGCACTTCCCTGGTCTATCAGGAAACTGCGGGCGGTTTTGTAATCCATTTGATGTGCGATCGAACTCCTGAAATTAATGAGCTGACAGATAGACATCTCCCATAATTTCTGCGCAACAAGCAGTCGGGCTTGTTCTGGACTATCTTTTGAGGAGATGCCTCATGGAATCGCTGACTAAATACCAATTTAATTATAACATTTGCCTGTCATTTGTCAACTCTTTACTCCTGCCATTTCTGGGCGAAACCGCTAAATTTGCTATAGTCTATAAAATAAAGCTCTCCCATCAATATCCAGTCCAGATTCAAGGAGAATCAAAAATATAAAAAAATGAAAAAACACCATAGTCATAGCATCAAATCAAAAATCTATCGCCACCTATGGGTATTTTGTTTATCTCTGCTTGTCCTGTTAGTTCCAGCCATCCATAAAATCAATGCTACACAAGGATTTCCCCCACCAGTTGCCCAGGAAAACACTCCTAATTTTGGAGCTAACATTCAAAGGACAATGGGATTGCTGGCTAGCAGCACTCCAGGCGATCGCAAACCAGTACGCATCCTATTTTATGGTCAATCTATCACCAAACAAGATTGGTGGCAAGATGTAGCAAACGATATCAGAAAGCGATTTCCCGATGCAGATTTGACCATTGAAAACCGCGCTATCGGAGGATTTGCCGCCGGGTTGTTAATCCGTCCCAGCGAACACGACTTATATCCTTTTTATCCAGATTTGGTAATTTTTCACGTTTACGGAGGAGATGAAGATTACGAAGCAATCATTGCTAATATCCGCCGTCGCACCACTAGCGAAATACTCATACATTCAGATCACATCGACTGGATGCCAACAGGAGAAAAAGACGATGCAGATCAGCTCAAAAGATACGAATGGCACAACAGTCATTCTACCCAATGGTTGCCTCAACTTGCCGAAAAATATGGCTGCGAAATTGCGGAAATTCGCACACCTTGGAGACGGTATTTACAAGACAATAGCTTGCTGCCAAAACAGCTATTGAGTGACGAAATTCACCTCAACAATTGGGGCAACTTTCTCCTAGCAGCCCTGATTAAGCCCCACCTGCGATACAATCCAAATTTTCCTAAAAAACCTGAGCCAGATTTAGTAAAAACCTATAGAGTTGGTAGGGAAGTCCAGTGGAAAGATGGCAAATTGCGGTTAGAATTTGAAGGAAATAGAATAGATGCGATCGCCACTAAAAACTTCAAGGACAAAGCCAGCAGTGCTAGGATTACCATAGACGGCAAAAAACCATCAGAATTTCCCGAACTTTATGCAATTACCCGCCCCAGTCCCACCGTTGGCGTCGGTTGGCCAGCCATTATCCAAGTATCCAGTCAGAAACCCCTAATCGTGGAAGATTGGAAAGCAGTAATTACAGAAATTAACAGCGATTCCAGCAAGTTTAAGTTTCAGGTTTTTGGTTCAAAAACAGGTTATGACGGTAGCGGTACAAATGACAAATTATTTGTATCAAATTCTGGTCGCGTTGTCATTGAACCCAAAAACTGGTGGCTGCAAAGTTCCTATGAATATTCTAAACAGCCAACACTCAAAGGATTTGAGACCGCATGGCAGGTAAAACCAATGTTTGTGGATGCCTATGTGCAGCCAGAAAGTACCGATTCAACCCGCGAATATTTTACTACATTGGCTCAGAATTTAAGCAATTCCAAACATATTTTGGAAATCGTTCCTGAAGTTAATGGGAAAATTCCTATTCAGGAAATTCGAGTGTATCGTCCTCCTTACAAGCCGGAACCGAAAAGCCCAAAAAGTCAGCTATGGACCGATAAGATATTCACCCCACCGACAACTTGATTTTTTGTAAACAAGGCATTTAGCCTGGGGAGTATCAATAAAATATCATCAACTTCTCGTAATTCCCAACTCATGAAAAAGTAACAACGACAAAAAGAAATCAGCCACAAAAATAAACACCCAAGAAGTTACCACTGCGGCCGTCGCAGCTTGTCCAACTCCCTTACCTCCCCCCGTTGTAGTCAATCCCCAACCGCAACCCACAATGGCAATAATCAATCCAAAAATAAAACTCTTAATCGCCACCGTGACTAAATCCCAAGGGCCTAAAAAAGTCCGAACAGATTCTAAAAATACTGACGGTTCCAACTCATAAAAAATAGCAGCTACAAACATTCCACCTATAATCCCCACCGCCACCGAAAAAATGGTTAATACCGGCAGCATGACACAACAAGCTATCACCCGTGGTACTACTAAATAATCAACCGGATTTGTTCTCAACATATACAGCGCATCTATTTGTTCCGTCACCTGCATTTCGCCGATTTCCGCTGCAAAGGCTGAACCTACTTGTCCCGCCACTACGCCGGCAGTTAAAACTGGTGCTAATTCGCGGCAAAATGCCAAAGCAAAAGCACCTCCTACCGCCCCCACAGCCCCAAATCTAATCAATTCTCTGGCCGATTGAATGGTAAAAATCATGCCGGCAAAGAAGGCTATTAATAATACAGCACGCAAAGAATCTAATCCTACTGTGACTAAGTGTTCCATGATTTTGCGGCGGTCAACTTTGCCACTGAGTATGCGCCACAGCACTTGTCCACCTAGGAACATAGTGACAGAAAATCGCTGAAACCATCTGTTGTTAATGGTTTCATCTAAGGGTCGATCGCGCTTGTCTTGGTATTTTTTCACCAATGATTTAGATTTTATATGTGAGAGTGCTGTACGCTAATAACTCATAACTAATAACTCATAACCAATAACCAATAACCAATAACCAATAACTAATGATTGATTATTCCGCAAGCAATAAGTCAATAAAACGATCCAATTCTCCCTCGTACTTTTGTGCTTGCTCCTTGCCAATTTTCACCAGTTGTGATATTTTTGGTTCCGACGCATCATCGATGGGTAGCGGTTCTGTATATAAACTCAAATCTGGAGTAATTCTCAAATATTGATGTGCTCTTTCAATGGCATCAAAAATTTGCATGAGTTGATAATGGACAGTTTCAGAAACTCCGGTCATGAGTATATTAATCAAAGGCTCAATCCACTCCACTTGACCCCAGTCTTTGGCTTCTTCGTAGGGATATTTTTTTTGAGCGTCTCCGGTGCCGAGAGATAAGATTACCATCTCCTTTGCCGTCGGACCTCTGTCTGGGCGATCGTCGGGAATGCGGAATTTATTTCTCACTTCTGCATAAGCACAAAGTGCGGGATTGTTGGCAAATACTCCCCCGTCAACTAAAACGTAGGATTCGTTGGTCAAAGAGCGAATTTTGGGAACTTCAAAATAAGAAGGAGCAGCCGATGTGGCTCTGGTTATATCTTTGATGAAATAGTCTTCTTCGGGATTATTTACAGCATCTTGTTGATTGAAAAAGTGAGCTTTTCTCCTTTCGATGTCGTAACTGGTAATTAAACAAGGTTTCAGCAGTTGACTGAGTTGGCAATCTCTAAAGTGTTCTAAAAAGAATTTTTCTAGGCGATCGCTCGAATATTTTTCATCAACTAAACCGTCTAGAGATGTGAGGGTTTGCCAAAAGGAACTCTTAAAAATATCGCGACCACTTTTGATGGAGAAATTAACAGCATCTTCGGCAGACCAAAGAGGTCTGCTGGGATTATCTGGGTCGGGAAATAAGTAAAGACATGTTAAAATTCCTCCGGCACTTGTGCCTGCGATTAAATCAAAATAGTCAGCTATTTTTGCCTCTGGGTTGCCACTTTTTTGTTTCAGCTTTTTTTCAAGGGCTACTCCTACTTGTCCCGGAATAATTCCTCTAATACCGCCTCCATCTATGGAGAGAATTCTGGTATATTTAGCCATTAATATTACCTCAACTGGTTATCTAAAATGTATAATCTAAAATTGATTGACGGGCTGTCACCATGTAGCGAAAAATGTATTCGACAATTTCTATGTAGTTGTAGGCTGTAGCTGGAGAGTTTGCCCAGACTGTAACGCCGTGATCGCGAATTAACAAAGCGGGTACTTGCGGGGGGGAAATGGCAAATAATTCGCCAATTTCCTGGGCGATTTTTGGGACTGAAAAATAATTAGTAAATAAGGGCATGGATACTTGGGGGTTTTCTTCCCAGACTCCCAAACCTTTGAGCATTTCGATCGCAGGTAAAGACACGGCATCTCCCGTTGCTAACCGAGAGACTAAATTTGCTTCTATGGAGTGAACGTGATAGCAAGCTTGAGCTTCGGGAAAACTCTGATACACCGCTAAATGAATGCTGGTTTCTGCGGAAGGGCGACTATCTGGATCGGGTTGCTCTAGAATTATGCCGTCTAAGTTCATTCTAATAAAATCCGTGGCAGTTAGTTTGCCTTTTTGGCGGCCGCTAGCGGTAATCCAAAAACTGCCGTCATCTAAGCGAGAGGAAAGATTGCCGGCTGTCCCAACCATCCAACCTCGATCGTAAAAATGTTTTGCCGCTGCTATTAAATCTGTTCTCACATCGCCGCTCATTGTTTGCCAATCCTCAGCTTTTTGTGCATGGTTTTACTTGAGTTTTAATCCCATTGTTGAGAGAGCTTTTCTAGCACATCAAAAAAATTATCCCATTTAGTATAGGGCTTTTGCTGTTCGTCTAGATATTCCGCTAGTCGATCGCGCGCAAACACCGATGAAGCGTGCAAAGCCATGTTAAAGTCAGTGATCGAATCTCCGATCGCCACCTGTTCCTGGGCTGGATACTGTTCCATTACCCGCACCTTCGACACCAATTCCGTATCCCCCTCAAACTCCGACTTTACTTGCAACCGAGGCCCGGTGGTGTCCACATCCACAGCATAAATAGCGCGAACCCGATGGACTAAATCGCCGAGGACGGTTTCTACCATAATTCGTAAACCCCCGGAAACAATCACAAAATGCACCCCTTTAGCATCCAAAAAATCCAGTAATTCTACCAATCCCGATCGCATCAGCTTGGGCCGGGAAAATTCGATAATTTCCCCGTAACATTCCGAAGGAATGGACTCCAATAACTGCCGCACTCCCGATCGCAAACTCAGCCTTCTAGCATACATTTCTGGCATCAGTTCCGATGACAGTTGTGGCGCGAAATGCTTCAGCATAGCCACAAAAGTTTCTTCTACTGTAATCGTGCCATCAAAGTCACAGAAGAGGACTCGTTGCTGATGGTTCGGGATGGTCAATTTTGGCTGGTCATCGGTCATGGTCGATAGCACAAAAGAGAGAACCGTAAAATTTTACACAATTCATCCTACAATGTGGAGTGACAAAGACCGCGATCGGCTAAAAAAACTAACTGTTGCCCGCTGTTTCGGAACAATCTGCCCCTGGGTTCGACCCAGATTATTCCATCGACGCTTCCGGTTTCGGCTTAGGATTTTTAGTTTTGGGCGAATCCGGGCTAGCCGGTAAACAGATTAAATTGTCATCCTCAGTATTAATCAAACCTTTCGATCGCAACTTACCCATCAACCTAGTGACTGTCACCCGCGTTGAACCAATCGCACTGCCAATTTGAGCATGAGTCAGGGTCCAAGGGAGGCGATAGCCGCGAACCACATCAGGTTCCGTCTCACCTACGTAGGGTTCCCCAAACTCTTCTATCAACAATGTGAGAAATCCCAGCAAGCGGTCGATTGTCCGGCGCTGTCCCAAAGTGCTTAGCCAGAGCAGTTTCCGCTGGTGCTGGTAGCGAAACGCATCCAAAATTTCTCGGCGGAAGTGAGGCCAGTTATCTAAATCGTGCCAGTACATCCACACTACGTGAGTTTGGTCAGCGTGGGCGTAGGCTTGCAGAGTAAACGGCGACTGTGCCACCAGTTCAAAAGGCTGACCCGCTCCTACGAACCCCAGAAAAGCTTCTTCTGGTGCTTCGCGATCGGATTTTGACGATTTTGAAGTGGCGCTGACCTGAGCGCTACCTACGAGCCGCACAGACCCCTTCTGTACTAAATACAGGAGTCCGGGTCTAGCTGGAATGCGCTCGTCTTTGCTAAAAGTCCGGCAGCGGTAGTGTTCCTGGGCCCAGTCTATAATTCGTTGCCAAGTTATAAACGGTCGATCGATCGTCTCTAGAGATGTGGAAGTTGATTGCATGGGTGAGGGATTGGGATATGTGTTACCAGTGAAAAAAACAGGTTTTGCCAATATGGCGATACAAAGTGAGATGACTGACCCCGATCAAGCTTACACTAGCTTAGCTGTGCTTGCTTATTTTTGTCAGTTTTACATAAATATTCAATGTAACAAAAAATACATCTCAATGGTTGAATTCAGCAAATATAAAGTTTTGAATATGGAATCAAAATCACAAGACTGGGAGTTGGAAAAACTCACAGTCAAAACTCTGTTGCGCTCACGGCTACAAACAGCAATGGAACGGGCTAATATGCCAGAAACTGCCCTAAAACTAGATGAAATTCCCTTAAATCGGTCTCAGAATAGTCTAGGAGTAGTGTACATTTCGGCGATCGCCCTCAAATTGGCTAAAGTGTGCCAGCAGACGCCCCAAGCCATCGCCACACAGTTAGCTGAAACTCTGCAAAGTATGTGTCATCGAGATTTTGCCGTTACAGTCGCGCCGTCAGCCATCATTGAGTTTGAGTTCACCCCTCCAGCTTTGGCCTGGTGGTTGCAGCGTTTAGCTCAAACTCCCATTCCAGTTACACAATCTCGAATAATATCACCCATATTGTCAGCCGATCGACTGTTTCCCATTCAATACAGCCACGCCCGCTGTTGTTCTCTGGTGCGAATGGCCAATCGCGATCGCCTAATTGCGATCGGCCAACCCGATGTCGCCACAACACCGCAAATTTGGTCGCTGACAGCCCCCAATCCCTTACCCTGGATCGACAACGAACAACTGAGATTAATACATCCAGCCGAAAGCAATTTAATTTCCCAACTATTGACAGTGCGAGACAGTCTAGCTTTTGTGTTTGGGGAGTGCAACAAAGAAAGAGCGATCGATTATTTCAAATTAGCAAATAGTTTGAGCGAAGCCTTTCAGACTTTTTACAGCCAGTGTAGAATTTGGGGCGAAATTAAAAGAGAAAACCTCAAACTCGCCCAAGCCAGATTGGGTTTAGTATTAGCAACTCAGTCCTTGCTGCGATTTATCTTAGAAGAATTATTGAACGCTGTTGCTCCTTTAGAACTCTGATTTTTTCTTATATTAGGGATCGATCCCCCCTAGCCCCCCTTAAGAAGGGGGGGACAAGAGTCTTCTCAAAGTCCCCCTTCCCCCATCCCCCCTTGGGGGGGGCAGGGGGGGGTGGGGGGGCTAGGGCGTGTTTTCAAACTACTGCTTAAGATTTAGATCCCCCTAAATCCCCCTTAAAAAGGGGGACTTAAAGACTCTTTCCCCCCCCCTTTTTAAGGGGGGCTGGGGGGGATCTTTGGGTTTGAAAACACGCCCTAGGGGGGTGGGGCGGGTGACTTGTTCCTTCTTCACTAGATCTTCTTCCTTCTGCTATCACTCTCGATTCAT
>NZ_JAHRFC010000130.1:4255-10219 GCF_020883015.1 Microcoleus sp. CAWBG640 | reverse complement strand
GGAAGCACTCAGAGTTTCCCTTAATTAATGTGGGAATTCTCGAACTCAATCGCAATCCCCAAAACTTTTTTGCGGAAGTAGAACAGGCGGCATTTTCTCCTTCTAATGTCGTTCCAGGAATTAGCTTTTCTCCAGATAAAGTGCTGCAATCTCGCATCATGTCCTATGCAGATGCTCAACGCTACCGTCTCGGTACAAACTATCAGCAATTACCGGTGAATCAACCAAAGTGTCCGGTGATGAACTACCAGGCTGATGGCGCAATGGCACTAGGTAACAACGGTGGTAGCGCCCCAAACTACGAACCCAATAGCCACGAGGATACGCCCAAGCAAAATTGTGTCTATGCTGACCCAGCTTGGGACTTAGGAAATGTCAAAGTTGATCGCTACGATCATCGTAAAGGCAATGACGATTATACTCAAGCAGGAGACCTCTATCGCTTGATGAAACCCGATGCACAGCAGCGGCTTGTCGCTAATATTGTGGAAAGTTTGGGTGCAGCAAAACCGGAGATTCAGATGCGCCAACTGTGCCATTTCTTCCGCGCCGATCCGAATTATGGCCGCCAAGTGGCAGAAGGTTTAGGGATTAAGCTCGATCCATCGATGATGGCTGCTGCGGCTCAACCGGTGGGCGTGTAGCATCGGAATTAATATTACCTATAATCAGGAGACAGCAAGGCTGTTTCCCTACAATTAATCACGGTTTACTCGTTACCAGGCTCCAGCCTGGTAACGCCGATCGGGATGCTCTGCCGACCTTTTTACTCGTTATATCGTTTCAGGTTGGATCGGAATTATTTAACCGCAGAGAACACAGAGGACACAGAGGGAGAAAATAGAGATTTTAATAATTCAGACGCTACCGGATTTGATATTACCAGACTCCAACCTGGTAACGCTGAGCGGGAGGCTTTGCCGACCTTTCCATCTTCCCCAGCGAGGCAGAGCCTCTGGATATGGGTTCCCAGGCTGGAGCCTGGGAACCAGTTAATATATTCGTAGGGGGGAAGCATGACCGTAGTAAATCTCTGGCGATCGTTAATAAATTGCCTGCGGTCATGCTTCGCCCTTCCAAAAGTGAGATGCACCCATTCCAAAGGTACATAACCAAGTAAAATAAGTTGAGGAACTGCAAGAAAAACCAAACAAGGGAAACAAAACTATGACTTTACCAGTTGGATGCGCCGCCCCTCAATTTACCGCCAAAGACACCAATGGCAAAACAGTATCCCTCTCTGAATTCTCCGGTAAAACCGTCATATTGTATTTCTACCCCAAAGACGACACCCCCGGCTGCACCAGACAAGCCCAAAGCTTCAAAGCAGCTTATGAAGAATACAAGGACAAAGATATTGTAGTTCTCGGTGTCAGCCGCGATAATGAGGAATCTCACCAAAAGTTCACAGAAAAATACTGTTTGCCTTTCCAGCTATTAGCAGATGTGGATGGCGCGATTACCAAAGCCTACGATGTCGAAAAAGGTGATTATGCCAAGCGCGTCACCTTTGTCATCGATGGTACCGCCAAAATCATTCAAGTTTTTGAAGGAGAAACCATGAAAGTTGACTCTCACGCTCAAGATATTCTGGTCACAATTGTGTAGTTAAGTTAACTAAAATTAATCATGTCGATCGACAGGTGAATATTTTAGCCGATCGAACTTAAAGGCACTTACCGCCCTGAGACTGAATCTAGGGGCGGTTTTGTTTGCGATCGAGCAGTTATGTTTGATAAAATCAGAATTTATCATTGTGATAGCTGAACAATTACCAAATTTGTGCCAATTTTAAATTAACAGCCAGATTTAACAGCAAACCTAGCTAAGAGAGATTGAGATGACAAACAGCACCAGTATTTTGACCTACTTAGGCCCTCAAGAAATTGAGGCGAATCGAGCCTCCGCCCTAGTGGGCATTTTTGACAAAAATCGAGTGGCTGGGATTTCAGCAACCGAAGGCACAAATGCCCTGAATGTAGAAATAAATTTATCTACAGGTACTTGGAGTATCGGTTTACCCAAAGGCTTCGACAACCCTGGAATTCGCACATTGCAAGTAAAAGCAACTGATAAAACAGGCAAAGTTATCGGCGAACAAACATTTAATATCAAAGTCAATCCTGCTACTAACTCCGCCCTTCCCTTGTTGATGTTAGTTGTCCTCCAAAATACCAAATTTAAAGCGGGAACAATCGCATCAGCCAGTCTCAATGACCAACAAAAAGCCGACACAATCGCGGGTCAAACCTATATGCTGGCAGATTATGAGTTAGACGATAGACACCTGAGAGTAGAACTAAATAATCCCATTTCTCCTGTGGGAAAATCTGGCTATTTCTATGAAGAACACGTTTTGCTAACCAAAGGTGC
The DNA here is from genome assembly GCF_020883015.1 of Microcoleus sp. CAWBG640. Classification (NCBI taxonomy): domain Bacteria; kingdom Bacillati; phylum Cyanobacteriota; class Cyanophyceae; order Oscillatoriales; family Microcoleaceae; genus Microcoleus; species Microcoleus sp. CAWBG640. The sequence goes on along the minus strand of NZ_JAHRFC010000130.1, from coordinate 7,846 downwards.
AAAAGTTCTCAGATTCGATCGCACTGACTTACCGACACCCCCACCGGGAATGCAGTTACTTTGGGTAGTCAAAAAAAGTAAATTGAAGCTCAGCCCCGCTGATTCTGCTACCTTATCCTCCACTCAAAAAGTAGACCTCAGTCAGGGAGAAACCTTCAATATCCTCGGCTATGCTTGCATGGAAAATCATTTTCGAGTCACCTTCGATCGCCCCATACCCAACTTGGGAACTTCCGGTTTTCTGTACTCGCAGCACGTCCAAATTTTGCAAAATGGTCGAGGTATTCCCTTTGACACAAATGCAGTCACCATGACTGTTCTCAAAACTACTGTGTTTAAAAAGCGACCAGCGAATGCAGCGACTCTGCAACCACAGGAAAAAATTACTTTACCAGCGGGAATAATTTACGGAATTAGCGGATTTTCCATCGAACAAGGCCACATTAAAGTCTCTCTTACTGAAAATTTACCGCCCTTTGGTAATACCGGTTTTATTTTTCCCGATTTTGTACAATTTGCCCGCGGTGGCAAATCTTTCAATCCGGCACCAAATTTAACTTATCAAGGTCCGACGGAAGTGTTGCTGAATCAGACGATCGCACTTTCAGGTACTTTTGATAAACAAGAAGCAGTCAAAGTTGAAGTCATAGCCGAGGATAAGCTGCCACTAAACGTCACACTAAACCAAACAGCAGGCACTTGGCAAGTAAATTTAGCCAAAGGATTTAGCACGCCTGGAGCTCGTTGGCTGCGACTGCGAGCGACTGATAGCAAAGGCAATGTTACTGGCAGTCAAATCATTTATATTACCGTAAGTTCTGACCCCTTAACTGTCGGGAAAGATTTGACTTTAAAGATAGTTTCTGATACTTTATTTAAAGTAGCTCCAGTGGACTCTTCCCGACTAGACAATCAGCAAAAAATTCTGGTCAAAGCTGGGCAAACTTTGATTGTTAACAAGTACGGATTTATTGACGGCCATCTCAAGGTGGTTTTGGATGCGGCAATTACGCCGATCGGCACTTTTGGCTATTTTTATGAACCAGACGTTCAGCTAGCCAAAGGTACAAAAATCCTGAAATTTGACCTAGCTGATGTACCCAATACTAACATCAGCGCTCAACTTTTGGTAACTCAAACCACCCAGATTAAAGGTTCACCGGAAGATTCACTGAAACTCCCAGCAAATCAGGTGGCTGACCTAATTTTAGGCAGTAGCTATGCCATTACTGGCTATGCCTGCATTTTGGGTCATTTCCGCGTAACTCTTGCCGAATCTATTCCTGATTTTGGGAATGTGGGCTTTATCTATTGGCGTCACGTTCAAATTAAAAAATTAGATAAAGAAATTATCTTTGATCCCGATGCTTTGACCATAACAATGTTGCAACCAACTGTGTTCAAAAAACGACCAGTTGATGCTAACCAATTGAGCGCTACGGAAAGGAATACGTTACCTCTGGGTCGAGTTTACGGTGTGGAAAGCTACGGTGTGGAAGGAAATCACCTGAAGATTTCTTTGACGGAAGAACTGCCTAATTTTGGCAATACAGGTTTTGTTGTTCCTACTTCTGTTCAGTTTAAACGGGGTGATAAAGTTTTCGATCCTGTTCCAAATAATGTGGAATTGAATGTGCCCTATTTTTCGCAGCGTGATAATCCCCGTTTTGATTGGTCTACTTGCAATGTAACTGCGATCGCGATGGTACTTTATTACTATGGTGTTCGTTCTAAGTGGGGCGGACAGTTGGAGGATGAGTTATTGCAGTGGTGTTTTGACTATGCGGGTCAGGGTTCACAAACGGATCATAACGTGCTTTCGGCGCTGATTAAGGCTTACGGGTTCAAGACGAGTTTTAGTACGACTCGGAAATGGGCTGATTTGCGATCGGAATTGTTGAATCGGCGGCCAGTGGTTTTAGCAGGAGATTTTACTGCTTCGGGTCATATTATCACTTTAATTGGTTACAATTCCGACGGTTATATCGTCCAAGATCCTTGGGGAGATGCACTCACTGGTTATAGGGATACTGAGGGTAGAAAGTTGATGTATCCTTACAATTATATGAATCAAGTCGCCGGGCCCGATGGGAATATTTGGGCGCATTTTATCTCGCGCTAATTTAAAAGAGAGAGAGGGCGGGGATTCTTGGCACCGCCCCTACAAAAGGGTGGATAAGAGTATTCAAAGTCACCCTTGTTAATCAGGATTTAGGGCGATCGAAACTTGGCTAAAAGCTAAAAGTATTGAGATGCGTTTTGTGTGTTTCATAAATATATGATAGGGCAACTACGGTAGCAGGTGTAAGCTATGTCCTCAGAGAAACCGTTAATTCTAGATTTTGCCCAGACAGACGCGACGAAATTGATTCTTCCGCGTCCCGCAATCCTGTCGAGTCACGGTGCAAAGTGGGAGGGAATTCACGTCGAATATCACCGTCAGCCACCACCACACCAATGTCCTGAACACTGTTTCCAACAGCACAGCATTGGGCTGATACTCAATTCAGTAACAGTAACAGGAATACTGAACGGAAAACACTACGGTAGCGAACCGTGGCAAAGTGGAGAGATGTTCATCGGTGCTGCTGGTACTGATTTCCAGTCAAGTGCAGTCGAAGAACCTGAATTTATGGCGATCGCCCTTGAACCTACCGACTTCGACAATACAGTTGGCGAATCAACCAATTCAAACCTCATTGAGATTATACCGCAATGGCAAATCTGCGATCCGTTAATTTTCGGCATTGCCTGGGCTCTGAAAACCGAACTGGAATCAGGTGGATTAAACGGCACTCTTTATGTCGATGCACTGAAAAACGCACTTTCAATGCACATACTGCACCGCTATTGTGCACAAAAACCGCATCGGCGAGATTTTGAAGGCGGTCTCGATCCGGGCAAATTGCAGATAGTTATTAACTACATAAATGACCACCTAAACCGAGATTTGCACATAGCTGAACTGGCTAACTTAGTGCAGATGAGTCCTTATTATTTCAGTCGTTTGTTCAAACAATCAATTGAAATCACGCCCCATCAATACGTCACCCAGTACCGGATTGAAAAAGCCAAACAATTGTTGAAAAAGCCAGATTTATCAATAGCCTATATTTCGCAGCAAGTCGGGTTTCACGACCAAAGTCACTTTAGCAAGACTTTCTGCAAAATCGTCGGTGTGACTCCTAAGAAATATCGCGATTCACTTTAATAAAGGTAATACCCGCAGTGCGGCAGTCCGGCAGTTCGGCAGGGGTTTAAACCCCTGCCTCAAAGCAGAAGTCGGTTGAAACCGACTGAAAAGCTAGATTAAATCATCATCAATCCCAGTCCTCTTTGAGAGGACTTTCGCTATGAGACAGGGGTTTTCAACCCCTGGCGGACCCTCGGATTTACCCAAAATCTTTCGCATTCAAAAATCTTCGCATTCACCCACAAATCCGCCGGAGTTTGCGGATTAACCCAAAAGTCCGCCGGGGAATCAATTCCCCGTCGAGAAAGCAGAAGTCGGTTGAAACCGACTGAAAAGCTAGATTAAATCATCATCAATCCCAGTCCTCTTTGAGAGGACTTTCGCTATGAGACAGGGGT
>NZ_JAHRFC010000130.1:806-4155 GCF_020883015.1 Microcoleus sp. CAWBG640 | reverse complement strand
TTTCAACCCCTGGCGGACTCTCGGACTTACCCACAATCTTTCGCATTCAAAAGTTTTCGCATTCACCCACAAGTCCGCCAGGGAATTAATTCCCTGTCTCATAGCAAAAGTCGGTTGAAACCGACTGGCAAATCCAATTAAATTACGATCGATCTTAGTCCTCTTTGAGAGGACTTCCGCTATGAGACAGGGGTTTTCAACCCCTGGCGGACTCTCGGACTTACCCACAATCTTTCGCATTCAAAAGTTTTCGCATTCACCCACAAGTCCGCCAGGGAATTAATTCCCTGTCTCATAGCAAAAGTCGGTTGAAACCGACTGATAAATCCAATTAAATTACGATCGATCTTAGTCCTCTTTGAGAGGACTTCCGCTATGAGACAGGGGTTTTCAACCCCTGGTGGACTCTCGGACTGGCGAAAAATCGAACTGTCGGACCATCGAAAAATCGGACTGGCGAAAAATCTAACTGGCGAACCCTCGGACTTTCAAACTTACGGATCGCACCCACAACCATTGTTACAATTATTCATCAAACTCCGAGAAATTTCGCAAGAAAATTGTATTTTTCGCAAATTTTTCGCAAGAATTTACTATACAGCAAACCCGGTACTCCCGTATAATTACTGACATAACATAAGCCAGGAATACCAGCATATGAGCTCTCCAAATCAACAAGCATCTTACGGTCAAATTCCCTTAAGTTTTATTGCAAATGCTGGACAAACAGACCCTAATGTGAAATTCCAGGTCAAAGGTGCCGGTCACAGTATCTATTTCACTCCCAACGAAATCACCTTTACCGCTTTCCAAACACCAACTGAACCGGGTAATGCAGCCACAACTTCTGCAATTGTCCGCAGCAGCTTAGCCAACAGCAACCCGAATCCGACAATTTCCGGGCTGGAAAAATTGCCCGGAGTTGCTAACTTTATTTTAGGCGAAGATTTGAGTCAATGGCACACTGACATTCCTACTTTTAACGGCGTTGTTTATCAAAACGTTTATCAAGGAATTGACCGCGTTTTTAAAGGTACAGAAGGACAACTTAAGAGCGAGTTTTTGGTTGCACCTTTTGCTGATCCGAGTCAAATTCGGATGAACTATAGTGGTGTTAACAATATCCGGTTGCGTGACGATGGCGCACTGATTTTAGAAACACCGCTGGGCGAATTAATAGATAACGCACCGATAGTTTATCAAGACATTAACGGACAGCGGGTGAATGTTCCCGCAGCTTACAACTTATTAGAAAACAATCAAGTTAATTTTAGTTTGGGAGATTTCGATCGCACTCAACCCCTAGTTATCGACCCGGTTTTAGCTTACTCGACTTACTTAGGCGGCAGCGGCTATGATGGTGCCAACCGCATGACTGTAGATAGCACAGGTGCGGCTTACATTATTGGCACTACTGTTAACAATTTTACGACTACTCCTGCTGCATTCCAAACTACCCCAGGGGGTCAAGCTGATTTCTTAGTTACTAAAATTAACCCTCAAGGAACTGCGTTAGTTTACTCTACTTATATCGGCGGTACTGGCAATGAATACGGTTTTGGGATTGCGGTAGACAGTCAAGGCAATGCTTATTTAACCGGACAAGTCGATCCTGGTTATCCAATTACACCGGGTGCTTTTCAACCGACAGCACCTAATTACACTGCTGCGGTAACTAAACTCAATGCAGCCGGCAATGCGTTAGTTTATTCTACCTTTTTAGGCACGAGCACCAGTGGCGCCCTAGGCAACGGCATTGCGGTAGACGTTAACGGTAATGCTTATGTTGCCGGAATCACAGGCGACGGTTTCCCCACTGCCAATGCCTCCCAACTATACGGAGGTGGAATTGATGCGTTTGTTACTAAAGTTAATCCAACTGGTAGTGGTTTAGTTTACTCTACTTATTTCGGCGGTTCTGGTCGCGAAGACGCTCAAGCCATTGCCATAGACAATAATGGTAATGCCTACATTACCGGCATTACTTATTCAACTAACTTGCCGGGGAAAGATTTAGGCTTTCAAAATGCCCTTGGAGGTGAATATGATGGTTTTGTCGCTAAATTTGATGCGAATGGTTCGCGCGCTTATGCCACTTATTTAGGTGGCTTTGGCAATGAAGTAGGTCATGATATCGCTGTAGATAGTTCTGGAAATGCCTATGTTCTGGGACGTACCACTTCAACTGAGTTTCCGACTAAAAATGCAGTTCAAGCGACTTATGGAGGTGGTGCGAATGATGCTTTTGTCATCAAGTTAGGTCCTCTAGGTAACAATGCGATTTATTCAACTTATTTGGGCGGCAGCGGAGATGACAGGGGCTATCGCATTGCTGTAGATAGTGGGAATAATGTTTATGTGACAGGGGAAACGACTTCGACTAATTTCCCGACTAAGAATGCTATTCAAAGTGTCAGCGGCGGCGGGAAAGATGCTTTTGTCACAAGTATCAATTCATCTGGTTCTGCCTTTGTTGATTCTACTTATCTTGGTGGCAGCGGCGACGACAATGGTAATGGTATTGCGGTGGATACTTCTGGTGCAGTTTATGTAGCGGGAAGTAGTGCTTCTACTAATTTCCCAACAGCGAATCCTTTGCAAGCGGCGAATGGGGGAGGTGACTTTGATGCTTTTATTACTAAAATAATTCCTGGCGGGCCGCAGGTAAAGATTGTTGAGTCGGGCGGGAGCACTAATGTAGCAGAAAGTGGGACGACTGATACTTATACAGTTGTGCTAACTAATCAGCCTACTGCAAATGTGGCGATCGCCCTCAACACCGGCACTCAAATTCTATCAATTGCTGGCCTTAGTTTCACTCCAACTAACTGGTTTGTACCGCAAACGGTGACAGTCAGTGCAGTTGATGATACCATAGCAGAAACTTCGCCACACAACGGCCCGATCGCCCATACAGCCACAAGTACCGATGCTAAGTATAACGGGGCAAGTGTCAGTTTTACGGTTAATGGCACTGCCAGCAACACGGTCAATGCTAATATTACCGATAACGACACCGCAGGCGTTAGCATTACTCCGACTACTGCGACTGCAACGGAAGGCGGTGCAAATGGAAGTTATAGCGTTAAGTTAAATACCCAACCGATCGCACCTGTTACGATTAACTTAGCTACAGGCAGTCAAATTCAACCAATTACCGCACTTACTTTTACCGCTGCTAATTGGAATGTCGCTCAAACTGTGCAGGTGAAAGCGGTTGACGACAGTTTAGTTGAAGGAAATCATACAGGTGCGATCGCGCATACAGCCACCAGTACCGATACTAAATATAACAGCATCACAATTTCCCCTGTTAATGTTGCCATCACCGATAACGACACCGCAGGCG
>NZ_JAHRFC010000130.1:0-706 GCF_020883015.1 Microcoleus sp. CAWBG640 | reverse complement strand
TTACTCCCACTACTGCGACTGCAACGGAAGGCGGTGCAAATGGAAGTTATAGCGTTAAGTTAAATACCCAACCGATCGCACCTGTTACAATTAACTTAGCTACAGGCAGTCAAATTCAACCAATTACGGCGCTTACTTTTACTGCGACTAATTGGAATGTCTCTCAAACTGTGCAGGTGAAAGCGGTTGATGACAGTTTAGTTGAAGGAAATCATACAGGTGCGATCGCGCATACAGCCACCAGTACCGATACTAAATATAACAGCATCACAATTTCCCCTGTTAATGTTGCCATCACCGATAACGACACCGCAGGCGTTAGCATTACTCCCACTACTGCGACTGCAACGGAAGGCGGTGCAAATGGAAGTTATAGCGTTAAGTTAAATACCCAACCGATCGCACCTGTTACAATTAACTTAGCTACAGGCAGTCAAATTCAACCAATTACCGCACTTACTTTTACTGCGACTAATTGGAATGTCGCTCAAACTGTGCAGGTGAAAGCAGTTGACGACAGTTTAGTTGAAGGAAGTCATGCAGGTGCGATCGCCCATTCTTCTACCAGTAGCGATGTTAATTATAACGGCATCACAATTCCGGGTGTCAGTGTCGCCATTACTGATAACGACACGGCAGATTTCAGCGTCACACCTACAAACATAACTGCTACGGAAGGCGGTGCAACTGGCAGTTACAAAATCAA